>DQTF01000096.1 GCA_015662935.1 Crocinitomicaceae bacterium
GGAGATTTCTCGACCCTGTAATACTTCACGTCTATCCTGATTCCCTTGTTCTCCAGCGACCAGAGGTCAACTCCGTCTCTGTATCCGTCGTCGTCGGTGTCGAGATCTTTCGGATCGGTTGCGTACTTGTTAACTTCGTCTCCGTCGCTCAACCCGTCCCCGTCGGTGTCGAAGTCGACCGGACTCGTTCCAAGCCTCACTTCCTCTCCGTCCTTCAAACCGTCATTGTCTGTATCGGGGTTCTTCGGATCTGTGTTGTACTTTTCTTCCTCGGTATCAGTTAGACCGTCCATGTCCGTGTCGGCTTTTGCTTTCTCAATTGGTTGAGTGCATCCGAACAGGAGAAGAGCTATTAGCAGAAGAAAAAGGAGGGTCGTCCGCATTTCTAAACCCTCCGTAATTTGTTGGTAATTGTTTGGTAATAGATCGGTAATAGATCGTTTATAAAACTTTCGAAGCCAGATTCATATGGATTGGTCAAAATATAGCTTCGTCGTCAGATCTAAGAACAGAAAGCTCATTCTCCTTTGTTTGAGTAAGCCTAAAACTCCAACTCAAATTGCCGAAGAGCTGAAGTTAAACTTACCTCATGTCAGCAGAGCGATAAGGGAACTAGAAAGGGAGGGATTAGTTGAGTGCTTGACACCAAATGAAAAGATCGGGAGAGTATACAAAAGAACAAAGTTGGGTGAAGAGATCGTCAACGCGCTTCAAGAATAACTTTTAAACAAGATGCAATTTTGTGTAGTAAGTTCGTTAAACTCTCATTAAGGCTTCTCTCCAATATTTTTGACAATATTTTCGAGTACTGAGCGTAAATTAGGCAAACTATACAAATTATATGGTACAATAAACGTTTTAGCTTGTGGTAATATTCCTTTTCCAGCATTGAGAATAATTTCTCTGTGATGATTAGGTGCAAACACTACAAAATATTCAAACTTGTTGACAAATTTGTCGAAAAATGCTCTTAATCTTTGTATAAATATGATTCTACCAGTTGTACCTAATCTTTCTGGAGGAAAGTCATAATGTGCTGCAGGATAGATTTCTTCCCATTCTCTTGGACAAACAGTTAGTGGTTCTCCAATTATAAGTTGTTGAACATAATCGAAAAGATTATACTTTTTAAGTAGTTGTATGACTTTCTTGTGCATGAATGACTTTGAATATGGTTTGTGATGAGTACAACCCATAAGTAGAGCTATTTTTTTCCCATTGGGATGCCAATCTTCCATGACTCTATGATAAAATTCTATTACTGCTGGATGATGAAATAATTCATCTCCTCCTGTGAGCAATTCTGATTTCATTGCATTTGTAATCATAGCTTAAAGTTAATATACCTTTCTACCAAAAATTTACTTAGAGAAAGTATGAATACTAATGATGACTACCTAAGAGAACTCCAAGAAAGAATTAGAAGGTTGGAATTCGACAAATTACCACATGAAGTAGCAATTAGATTTATAGAAGAGTCCATTGAAAAGGGTTCTAAACTTCGGAGTGAATTCAAAAAAGCCGAAAATGAGGCAGAAAATATTCTCAAAATATTGCTCGACGCTGGGGAGATACTCAAAGTAAATTTTAACAGAGATGATATAAATAAACTATCATCTATACCATCTGCTGGGATAGACGGCAGTAATAGGGTGAAAGGAGGCAAGTTAGGAATATACTATATCATGCTTATTGCAGGTATAGCAAAATTCTTGGAGGGTGTTCATGGCACATGTAATGTGGAATTTTCTGATGTAAAAATAGAAGAGTATTTTGACCCTACAGGTGAAAAAGTTCATGCGATTGCAGAAGATTTAATGCTTGAGTTAGAAACTAAAGCGATCCATCATTTCGTCAACAGAGATGCGCCTAAAAACAAGAAGACAATATTATTGCTTGACGGGCCAATTATAGACCCTCCCAGACCTCCAGTGCTTAAGAGCAGTCTTAGCTATATTGAATACAGGTGTAAAGCTATAAGAAGCTGTATAGACAGAAATCCCCCAATAACTGTAGTAGGTTTTAACAAAAGGATAATGGGCAATCTGTATAAGAACTATGTTGAAGAGTTGACAAAACGAAAACTAACAAATATACATTCCGACTTTAACCTAGTATCTTTGCTTTTTTATAACTTACTTAGAGAAGAATACGAGTTACAAGGAGAAATTAAGTCAATATATTACACTAAGCCGATAAAAGTCGATAACGTTCCGGTCGCAAAGGATTATGAGAAATATGGAGAGATTGAAATTTACAGTACTTTTTCCGTATTTAGTCTCAGACATCCACCATTTAGAGTCGATATACCTGTCGTAGCGGGTACAGATCTTTCTGAGGTAAATAAATATGCTGAGGAGATTATAAAATTTATTAAGGTTTCAACATTCCCAGGATTAAGGTATCCCATACAGATTGTAACTATTCATGAGAAAGTATCTCTTCGAGATGGTGCCGCGCAATTGATTTACAATGAAATTCTAACTAGAGCTACGACAACTACTGAAGATATATTGTCATATCTGGCTGCACATATAGCTGATGAGTTTTAACAAAATCATTTAAAGGATAGGACCGTTCGATTGCAAACACTTAAAATTAGTTGTACCGGCTATCGCTAATGCCACGATTAAAAATAGTTATATTCATCAAGACTAAAATGTTATTGATGGTTGCGGATGAAGGTGTTGAAAAGATCGGCGTTATACTTTCTGGAGCTACAACATCATTTGCAAAGTGTGAGATATATGCTTCGGCAGAAAATAAAGTCGAAGAAAGTATGATTGTTGTTATTGATAGTAGTAAAAGCAAGATTTTAGCTAGAGTTGAGAAAATTGTTCCATATAATGAATTTTATCGCGAAGGTGACGCTTTTACTCAGGCTAGGAGAGAACGTATGAGAGTTCCTACAGAGATTGCTAGAAAATATAAAATAGCTGAATTAGAATTACTTGGAAAATTAACGTCAAGAGGGTTATCGGAGATTACAGCTCCTCCTGAACCTGGTGACGAAGTAGCTTCTATAGACATCTCGCGAGATTTGAAAAATATTTTTGGTGTAGACATTGGGGAAAAAGGGTATACTTGGTTTGGTACGCTATATGGATACAAAAATGTTCCAATACCTTTAGATGTTGAGGGTTTGACGATGCACTTGGCTATATTCGGTTCGACTGGTTCAGGTAAGTCATACACAACTGGCTACCTATTAGAACTATTGTCGGAAATACCTTGTGGTGATGGTAAAGTTACAGCTTTACCAGCTATTGTAATTGATGCTAATGGAGACTATCTAGATTACTTTTGGTATTTTGTAAAAAATAGATCATTTGGAGCATACAGAAATGTTTTGAGGTTTGTGTTCGACAATTCCTACGCTTATAGAAGAGAAAGATATGAATATCCTGATAATATAAAAAGGATAACTATAGATCTTGAAGAATTTAGCCCCAGAGAGTTGGCAGAAATGATTATAGCGTTTAGGACTGGCGGCACTTTAAATGAGCTTCAAGTAGCGGGACTTGAAATGGCATTACGGAGGCTAAAAGAACAGTATGATTGGTCATTTAACGACATATTCCTAAATACTGCTTACTTTAATGACTTAAGTAATGAAATAGATAGGATAACACAAATCGACAAGACAATACATTCTCAAACTGCGAGAGCAATAAAAAGCGCGATTGAACATTTTAGATCAGAAGTAGTTACGAAATATAATCTCTTACCTGAAGAAGGTATAGCGACAATATCATCGGAGTTCGTCAAAGATATAACTGATAACCCTCAGCTATCTATAATTGACTTCAGTACGGGAGGTGCAACGGGGGTTCCTTTACAGATCAAGCAACTTGTCATAGCTTACCTAACTAAAATGCTGTATAATACGTTCACGAGATTTAAGATAGAGGGTGATGAAAGATATCTATTACTTATAATAGAGGAGGCTCAAAACTACTGTCCAAATCCATCGACATATCCCATCGGATACACACTTACGCGAGAAACTCTATCTTTAATAGCTACACAAGGTAGAAAGTTCGGTATATGTCTATGTTTAGTAACACAGAGACCCAGTTTTGTAGACCCCATAGTACTGTCAATGGTAAATACGTTCTTCATACATAGAGTATCCGTCGATGATGTTAACTTCGTAAAAAGGGTTACTGGTGGTTTGCCCAAGGTCTTAGAGAGTAGATTGGTAAATTTGGGAAAGGGATATGTGATAATAACGGGTCAAATGAACATCTTGGGATTTCCAGTATTCTGTGAAGTGAAGGATGTTAGAAAAATCCAACCAACAATAGGTAAAACAAACTTAGTGGAAGTACTCTCAACGAAAAGTGTTATCAAAGATTAAAGAGTAAACGTAAAGGAGGGAAAGAAGTATGGTCGATTTACTACTAACACAAGCACCTAAGAAGCTTCCAAGTATCGTAGGAAAGGACGTGATGGATTTAAGGAAACTTGCACCGCTAGAGTCGAGAGAAAAAGTTATTAACGATTTAAAGAGATTCATAGAAACTTGTAAGAAAAGTAAGGAACCCCAACTTGCAATGATTGTTGCCGAATGGGGTGAAGGTAAAACTAGCTTGTTTGAGGGCTTCTTGAAAGACTTAGATGGTTATATTAAAACTATCCTAGTTCCTGGAAAAAATATTACATCTTATGTTGAGAAAATACAAGATGGTAAAATCAGCCTTAGAGGAGAGACCGCAGGTTTCAAGCTACTAGCAGCAATACTACTCACAATTAGTGAACTGCTTAGGAGCCCAGAAGGTAAAAGAATAATTCCCGATCACTCTAATTTTGATGATATAGTCTCCTATGTATACAATTGTCTAGAAAAACTTATAGAATATTATGATAATAAAATTTTAATTTTGTTTGTAGATGAATTTGAGGAGATAGTTACCTTAAAGACTGAGTATCTTGGTGTTGCACTTTCGGGACTCGTAGACATCGTGAATGGATACGTCAAAGAAATAAGTGTTGGAGGGAAATATGAAGGTAAGCTACATCTAATTCTCTCGATAACTCCACCAGCCTATCAGAGGATTATAACTCACTCGGAATTTGCTCAGACGATAAATAGGCTGATGCAAAGGATAGATATCATCAAAATTCCTGAGCTAACGTGGGAAGAGGGTGTAAAGCTAGCTCATGGTATAATACGGTATTGTTATGACGACAAGCTTCCCGAGGTTTATCCAATATTCCCTCTTGAAATATATAATACAATATATAAAATCTCTCTAAAAAATCCAAGAGCGATTGTAGACATAATGAGAATATTATTGTCCTCGGCAATTACTGAAGCAAGAGATAAAGGCTATAATGATGAAGCAGTCGTTGTAAATTATAATAAGTTTATTCAGTATCTTTCTGGTAAGAGAATATTTATCTATGGTGGGGAAGTCGAAATTATCAACAGTGATATGCTCTCAAATTGTGAAAGAATTTTGCGTGAATGGGCTACATATAAAAGGTTGCAACCCGATGTAGTACTAAAAGTCTTTAGATGCCTATGTGCCGTTCAAAGCCCGTTATCTTTAGATGATATAGCAAAACTGACAGGATTAAAAAGAGAAGAAGTCTACATGAGTATTCATTTAATTAATGAAGCGCTTAGTAGAGAGTTGGGTAGAAAATATGGTATAACCCACTGTGTTTACGCTCTTAAGAGGTTGGAAGGTAATTATGATAATATTAGAGAACTTCCTGAAGAAACTTTAGGATACTACACTCGTTTAAGTGGCGAAAGCATAAGAGAGGTTATAAACTCTCTTACATCCTTAGAACTCAAATTAAGTGGAAAAGAAATCCTAATCAAAAAACATATGTTTTTGCCACTAAAGGAGAGCACCGAATATTTGCTGGAAAGAGGTGTAGGGTTAACTAAAGGTTCTGTCGATATTTTCATTGAGAAAATCTATAGTAAACAAAGCAAATCTACGTTCTCTGTAAGCTCAGATGATTACTTCATTCTATCACAGAAGCTCACAAAGCTGATCTTCCCAGCACCTGAAGTCATGATACTAGATTTCATAAAGGATAGAGATTTAAGAATCAATGTTTGGAGGGAAACTTACAAGGAATTAGACGAAATGGAGGACGAGTTCAGACGTAGTATTCCTATTCTCTTAGCATCCTGTGGAATTAAAGTGGATACTGACGAAATTTATGATTATATACTCACTATAGGCGATTACGAAGCTACTGTTATAAGTTTATCTGTAATAGGAAACATAAGCGAGGAATCGGTAAGAGAAATTCGCGAGAGACTTGAAAAGACTGTAAAAGGTGCTAGGAAACATCTTCCACACGCAATAATCTTATTCTATACTGAGGATATTACTCCCACTGCTGAAGCTTCTCTTAAAGAGATCGAGAATGATTATGGTATCCCAATATTAAGATTCAATTTACGACCTATCGAAGTACAGCAGTTAGTAAGTGTTGTTAGATTCTGTGAAAAATATCTTGAAATACCTATTAAAGATTTATATAAAATCATTATTAGCAAAAGATTTGGACAATTTGAACGTACCGAACTTTGGGATAATGTAGAACGATATATTGATCTCGACATTCTCTTAGATAAGCTAGGAAATATCGGTGAAAACATAAATCTGATTGGAAATCTCAATAACTTGACTGCTATTGAATCACTAGTAATACGTCCTATTTACCGAGACGTAATACAGAGGGAAGCAGATTTAGTAGAGATTTATAAATATTACTTAGCTTATCCAGGAGAAGAGTTTCAACTGCAAGAAGTGTTTAATTTCGTTACATCAAGAATTCTCAGATTTCAGATTTATGGGGCTAAAATAGGTATTGTTTCTGGTAAAGATATTGAGGATTCTGAACAGCAATTTATAGACTGTGTTGAGAAAGATTTGAAGAACAATAACCTCGTTGAAGTAGTTTCTGAAGGTAAGTATCGTATCGTGCAGTCTCCAGTGGAAGATAGAATACTATTTTTACTTGAAAGGATATATGGTAAATACTGCCCAGTCGATACATTAGAGAATTGCTTTATACATCATAAGGATATTCCACACTGGCTGTTCAAGAACTATTACATTTCTATTTTGGAGTCTAGGGGTAAGATAAGAGTTGAAGACAAAAACAAAAACTTAATTAGTCTAAACGAATTTGATAAAATGCTAACGTTAGTAAGTAAATTATATGAAAGATTCAATGAAGATTATAAAAATAGATTAGCTGATATAGAGAGGTACGGATACTTCTGTACAGCAAAGCAGAGGGGATATAGAGTAATAATATTAAAAGATTTCAAAAAAACTGTTGATGACTATTACGATATACTCAATCAACATGGAAGGTTCAATCTAGATTTTGGATTTAGGATAGCTAGAGTTATTCAAGAACTTATTAAGCACTTTGACAAAAGACTTTTGGGTTACCTTAAAGATACACAAAAAGCAATTGTGGGGAGAGTAAATTTCATTCGAAGAGAAATTACTAACTTATTTAAAGAGATTGAAGGTATGCTAAAGGAATTAAAACAGTTTGGCGTTAGCATAGATGCTAACTCGTTAGATGAAATTCAAACATTAAAATTAAAGGAGAATGAGATTAAAAGTATAATAGAAAAAGTTTGGACTCAATCAGAACTCGAAGATCTTATCAGACAAGAATGGGAGAAGTGTAAGGACAAAAAACAGTTTCCATTCTACTTTAGAGATGTAGAGAAGGAACCTTATCGAATAAGTGTAAAGTGGTGGTTGATAGATAAATTAAATATTGATACTCCCACTCCTCAAGAGGGGTACATAGGAAGATTAAAGGATAGGATCGAAAAATTCAGACGTGAACTAAAAGATGTAAAAAGACTTAACAATAGTATTTATGAGAAGCTTGAGGAATTCAAGACTACACCTTTAGCAAGCATAATTGCTTCACAGTTAACTTTGCCATTAATACCTACACCACAAGAAATAGGGTCACTAGTGGATCTACTGGAGTTCCTAAAAGATTTGAAAGAGGAGCTACTGAAAGTAATAAACTCAGAAATTTGGAAAGATCTTGACAAGTTAAAGGAGAAAGAAAATGAGCTGCACACACTACTAAATACCGCTCAAGAACTCGAAAGGATATTAAGTGATTTCCTTGAAGATAAGTTTGATAACTCAGTCACTGTATCTAAAAAATATGATATTTTAAAGAATACGCTTGAAGAGAGGGTGAAAAAGAGTGAAAAAATTGATGTTGGAAAAATATTGAACGAAGTTAATAATTTTGTTATGGAGCTGAGAAAGACGATAAATGATTACAAATATATACTTAGAGAAAAAAGAGAAATTATTGAAAAACACATTTTAAGAATTAACAAACTCATAAACATCATAAAAGTAAATAATTTGAACGATAAAATATCTGTAAACGTACAAGAGATTATTAATGAGCTAAATGAAACTATCATAGCAATTAGTAATGGGTTAAAGGGTAAAATCACGAAGCTCCAAAGATTTTCAGAAATGATTGATAAAGCCAAGAAATTGGAAGATTACCTCAAAAGAATAATAATAGAGTCTAAAGTTCTGAAGGCTGTTGAGATAGAAATACTAATAGCAAAAGAGGAAATCTTAAGAGAAAGAGAAGAGATAGACCTTCATGAACTTTATGAGGAGTTGAAGAATAGGCTAAACATAAGTGAAGAGGAGCTAGATGCAGCTTTAATAAGTCTTATTTTGAAAAAGGGTCTGATTACTGCAAGGGTGGGTGGTTAAATTGATAGATAGTGTTGAGGTCTTAAATTTTAAATCAATAGGAGAAAGAGGTGTAAAAGTAGACTTTGCCCCAGTTACAATTCTCGTAGGTGAAAACAATTCTGGTAAGTCCGCTCTCTTATAAGCATTAGTTCTCTTACAACAATCTGTGGGCAAAGATAGAATTCAGTATGATGGCTTGATTAATTTTGGAGACTTTTCACAAATAGTACATAGGGGAGAAATTGATAGACAAATAGAAATTAGAATAACAATTTCTATCTCTGAGGATTTAAAAAAAGAAATCATCTACTTATCTGAAAGTTTAGAAAAACTTTTAGGTATAACTGTTTCTTTTAATGATTTACAAAGATATGGAATATCATATCACCTTAGTTTTATGGAGGATAAAATTGATCAAATATTAGAGATAGGAGGCTCTCCAATTCTTCACATCAGTGCAAGTGAAATTATCAGACCTTTTAAAATTAAAGAAGAGTTGGAAAGCGTAATAGATAGTATTAAAATATTGCACATATCTTGGAAAGAAGACGTGAAAGATAGTACTCTTAATGATCTTATAAAGATTTTGAAGATAACAATGAATGAAGTATTAAAATCTGTTTTCAGCATATATTATATTTCCGCTATAAGAGGGTTATACGATTTCGTTAATGAACCAAGACGTTTGCAAATTTACTGTCCAGAAGAATTTAAAGATTTTGAAAAGCTGTATGTAGGTCCTCACGGTGAGAATACATTGTATGTACTTTACTATCTATGGAAGTATCGTAGAAGTGAAGAACAAGAGAAGATTTCAGAAAAACTCAAAAAATTTGACCTTGGAAACTTAATAAGCGGGCCTGATATTGAGAGAGGCGGATTTACGTCTGACTACATAGACAATTATACTGGATCAATAGTTAACTTAAGGTTTGCTGGAACAGGTTCAAAGCAGATACTCCCAATTATAGTGCAACTCTTCTGTGTGAAGAATTCATTAATAATGATAGAGGAACCCGAAATAAGCTTCCATGCCAAATTTCAGCGAGATTTCATAAAAGATGTAGTTAAAGATGCAGTATTAAATAACAACAATAAAGTAGTTTTTACAACACATTCTAATATCCCAATTTTGTCAATTCCGTTAGCTATAGATGATAAATTCACTATAAATTCTATAAAAGTTTACCATTTTGAAAGAGATTCACAGACATTCGAAACAATCTGTGAAGAGTTAACCCTCAACAAGTTCGGCTATCTTGAGAAACCCATTCCTAGTTATGTTAGAGTCGAGAAAGAACTTTTCTCAAAATGGTTAGAGGTGCAGGAGAAGGAGGGGAAGGAATTTGAAGATGGGGGAGATATTAGTGATAGATACTAATATCATGATATTGGCATTGAAAAATGATACAAAAGAGAGGGGTTTTGTAGAACAAGTTTTGAAGTTATGTGATACTATTGTAGTCTCGAAAAAAATTTACAAAGAGTACAGAACTGTCGCTGGATGGTATCATTGGGTTGGTTTTGAGAGTATTTGGAGCGGCTTCAAAAACTACGTATGTGAAAATTTTGGAAAAAAGATATTAGAATTAAATGAATCCAAGATAAAAGCAAAAAAGAAAATGTTAGGAATTAACAATAAAGAGGATGATAAACTAAAGAAAATGTTTGATAGATATGATTACAAACTGATTGAGTGCGCAATAGGTTGCTGTCATAAAAAGGTGGTTATTATCTCCAGAGACAGCAGTCTGCTTGGACGTAAAGTATCGATAAAAGACAAAACTATTCTTTTCATGACTCCCGAAGACTATCTCCAACAAAGATGTGTTCAATGACTTTCCTATATGCCCTGTTGCTGATGTTGGTGAGTATGTAATCGAGATATCTCCCTTTTCCAATCATCCTTCTAGCCATAGTTAGCTCCCAATTAAATACCCAAGCATTATGAATTGCTCTTTTCTTGAATGTACCGTTTTTTATGGCATTGTCAAGATTATGTAGTCTCTCTTCAAGACTGAGTCCTTTACACACGGGACACTTGCATTTTTCAAGTAGCTCCTTGTCGTGATTACTTAGATTTACTCTTCTTTTACCCTTCGCTGTAACAAACCTATCACCTACTCCTGGTAATTGTATTGCTCCATAAGCGGCCTTCAATCTCCATCCTACGGTATCTACAGAATCTACACCTAATGAAAATAAAAAATGCATAGTTGAAACACTTCCGATTCCAAATACATGTAAAAACGAATCTGGGAACTCCTCTCTAACAATTCTTACTGCTTCGGCTACGAATTGTAGAGAATTATTATATCTATTTTTCGAATTAGAAAATAATTTCCGTACACCTTTTGTGCTCCGAATAAGTGGAACTAAACTACCTATACCAATTAAAACAATTTGAGGGTCTAGCTGTGTTTTTAATTGCTTGCAAGCATCAATTAAAGCATCTTTACTATATCCATGGACAGTGGGTAATAACACTATATCGACGTTTCCCCACATTTTGATTGTATTTTTGAGAGTCTTTTCCCATCTTTTGGCATTTTCTTTTTCAGATACCAACGGATTAAGAGGATGATCAAGTACAACACCAATTTCCGGCCTTAGCTCAGAATATAACTTGAGTATTTCTTCTGGTTTTACATCCATTCGCTTACTCTTTTGGAATAAGTACCCACCAGAATCTAACATTATAGTAGCTTTTTTCTTAATTTTGTTAAATTTCTCTACTATTTTATCAATTTTACTATCAAAATAATTATTTCCATTTTTAGATTTTTCATTTAAGTTAGACAATATTTCATAAGCATTAAACAGAAGGGTTGGGAAGTCTATAAATTCCCATAGTTTTATACTATTAAAGAATAAATCACCTAACCACAGTGTAGGCGTTTCTATTTTTTTCTACGACCATCAATATTTATTTTCAGGTAACCTTTTCGCGCATAAGTTTGTAAATCATAAGCTTTTAATTTAAACCTGACGTCACAAGGCATAGATCTTTCTTATTATTATAATATATAAAACTTTTTCTATTTTTAGTAGTATGAAAATTACACGACATATATTCTGTGCAATTTTAGCGGAGACATATCTCCGCTGGTATTCTCTAATAACAGTCACACACCTACCGCCAATATCCTAAAACTCTATCTATAATCCTCCTCGTCGGTTCGGTAAAGAAAGTCGCCTCATAATGATTCCAAGGAACTCCATCTCTTCTATCCTGCCTAAGATATCGTCCCCTGAGCAAGAATTTTATAGCGGATACAACATCTGATTCGTCGTAGTCCAACGATTTAATTATGGTTTTCAGCGAAATTCTATTGATCGCTATTTCTAACAATCCTCAGCATTTCGATATCTCAGTCTCGCTAAGTTCCACCCACAGAAGAGTACATGATCTCGTTGTCTTTGAAAACAATCATCATCTCCTGGGTGGAAGCTTCATAAGCTTTCGTTTGTCAAAGGTTTAGTAGGTACTACGTATCCAGTTGTGGCGAGAATCAAGTACTTTTGCCAATGTCAGTCATGCGGAAAAATTACGGTACTTGAGATCACTAGCGTGGAGATTTTGGAACCATGATGTGGATAAAACGAATTTCTAAAGAAAATAAAAAGCTTTTAGTTTTTAACAGGATTCTCAGAAATCAAAGCTTAGACAAATGGATTCCATGCTGTCCTTACTGCAACAGCTATCGTGTTATAAAAAAGACGAATATAAAAAGAGAAAGAAAAGGACGTGCTGAAAAATATTCATGTAAAGATTGTAACCATGTGTTTACTTTTGACGATTGCTTTGAATGGACTCACTACCCTCCGGGAGTTGTCGGAGACATATTTTACTCGATAGCGAAGGGTATGTCTCTCAGAGATACTACTGACTTTATCAAGGATCGACACGAGATCGATATAGACCGAAAAACCGTGATCAATATATCGATAAATTGCGCAAAAATGCTGGAAGGGTATCGGGATAAAATTGATCTAAAACTGCTACATCCGACAGTCTGGGAGATAGACGAGATGTATTTATCCCGAGGAAATGGTAAATTTTTCAAGGCGTTAACAGTCCTCGACACTGATACAAGATATATCCTCGCAATTTATGTGACCAATGAAATAGACTACAAATCCGCCAAGAAAACGATAGAGATAGCGTTGAGTAACAGCGTACGCCCACCAATAGTGTTTAAATGTGAAAAAAATGCTGCAATAATGAAAGTAGCTAACGATGTCTTGCCAAAAAAACAAGAATAGATCCAAAATCTAAAAAAGAAAAATTCTGCCACTTAAACTACATCGAAGGTCAAAACAGGAAGTTAAGGAAGACTTTACGAAGAGGGTTTGCGTATAAAAACAAAGAGATGCTTCAAATCAGAGCTGATATATACAGGTACGACCATAACTTTTTTTGGAGGAGACGAGGTGTCCCTCCAGTGTACTATGCGGGCATTGATCTGCCACAAAATCTGACCAGAGAGAAGTTCCTCATAGCAGTCTATAAATTCAACAAACTGAATTTGTAAAAATTCTGGCAAAGCTATCTTTTGGAAGCTCTGAGTATAAGTTCCAGCCAGTTACATCCCTCTGACAAAGCAGCAGACTGTGCTGGAGTTTGACCGTTTAGCGAACTGTGCTTCTTTATGAAGTTGTAGTAGATCTTGTAACCCTCAACGAACGTTTCTGTCCCTTTCTGAGTTTTAAATCCGTCCATAACCTTCACTCTACGTTTTAGTTCCTTGAATAATCTCTCAGCTCTGTTATTCAGACCCTCTCTAAGAGAAGACTGAATGTGAATCACACCAGAAAACTCCTGCGATATCGCTTTTTCGTAAGACTTGAGACCATCGCTGACTATTTCTTCAGGTTTTTTTGAAACTTCCAAACCTTTTTTTTAAAAGCTTTAGAGCTTCTTCGGCTCCCCTCGACTTGCTAATGTGAACAGCCAATATGAACCTCGTCTCGCTGTCGAGCAGAGTCCAGATTCGGATGTGATCACCCTTCACTTTAACGACGGAGTCGTCGACATGCCATCTGGCAGAGTCTAAATTCACTGACTTAACGAACTCGTTGATGAGTCCCACGTACTTCTTTATCCAGTTGTGAACGGTTTTGTGGCTGACCTCAACCTTGTAACTTGCTTTGAGGTGCTGAGCAACCAGACTCAGACTCAAACCCCTGAAGTACAAATCCAGCGCAGCCACTATGGCTTCGGCTCTCTTCTTCATTCCGCCGAACCCTGTTCTTGCAGCGAACTTCTTTCTACATCTCTTGCAGTAGTACATCTGCATGGGTCCGGATTTGTTGTACCTGATTCCCTTTTTTATGACCTCGTCGTCCCGTCCGCAGTTTCTACAAGTTCTCTCCTCTTTCAAGGTCGTCGCGGCGTTTTTTACGTCCCTAACCGCCAAGTAGTACATCGAAGCGTATATGTGCTTGCACTTGACTCCTTTCTTAAAATCTGGACATTCGCAGGTTCATCTGTTTCTATTCCACACGACCATGTACTCTTTCGCCGACGGAATACTCTTCGACTACTCAGATCCCTACCTCAAGGTTTACGTCAACGGCAAGGAGTACGAGACGAGCTACTATGACAATGTTCAAGAGATGCGAAACCCATGGGTGATGGACATAGACACACCGGACGATGCGAGAACCGTAAGTATACGCATCTTCCTACTCGACGAAGATGACCTGTGGAATCCGAGCGATGAAGATGACACGTTCGACATATACGGCGGGAGCGTTCAGAAGTACTGGATTTCGGTTGACTACGAAATAGACTCGGCTCCAGTTTTCGTGCACGAAGATGGATCTAAGGACGGAGCAAACGAGCTGGACGGGGTAGTAGAGCTCGAAATTTCGACAATCACCATAACCAGTACGAAGTTCGTCGGAGAAGAGAAAAGAGTCAACCTCTCGTCAAAATCTCCGAGTCCTACATCCAGCGTTTCGTCTCAGGAGGCAATCCAGCTAGAAACTCCACCATACGCGAATACGAGTGGATAGACCTTAACGAGAGTCTGAAAACCGTTACGATTGACGGAAAAACGTACGAAACAGGGTTACTTGGCAAAATGTACGTTCCAAAGAAGATAGAGCCCGGAAAGACATACCCGATATACATTCTGCTGTCGAGAGAAGGTGAAGTACTTCGAGATGCGTTAAAGGGTGTTCGCTTCTGCATAGCTCCAGGCTTTAGGATTGATACGACGAACAAGGAGTTAAAGCTCTATCTTCATCTCTCATCCTCGCTCTTCGTGAAGACTTGGATGAAACACTACTGGTTATCGAGTTCAAACGTGTCGAAAATCCTGTACAAAATGGACAAAAGTCTGACGGACTTGGATCTGGAGAACATAAAACCGGGGGCGTGGAAAGTTTTCAGGATGGAGGTTCTCGTTGAACCTCCAGAAAAAGTGACACTGTTAACAGAACCGCTCAGAACATCGGTCGAAGTCGATGTTGATGCACCTAAAGATGGAATCTGGCTCCCGTGGAAAGATAACATCAGCGTGTGGGTAGAACGGAAATATGACGATGTCTTTCTCGTTGGCGTTTACGAGAGAGATGAACAAAGCTAACATCTGCCCCGGAGTTAGTCTGACTCCAGTGGAGCTTCAGATGCACTTTGGCGTCGGATTTGGAGACGATGAAGATGACTGGGACGAAATTGTTATGCATATAGGTTTGACATCTTTGATATCTTCAACAGCTTCAACAGCAAAGAGACCGTCAGAGTGCGAGTGGGATCGAGTCGACTGGTTTGAAGTAAAGTTGAGCCTCGATGGCTACATAAAGCGTCTTGAAACGCACGAAAACGGGCGCATAGAAGTAGTTGCTCTCACGGATGAAGCGCGAGTGGGATCGACTGAGTCTGGAAGAGAAATTTACTCGGTTTAGGTCGAAGGAACATTCAGGAGTAACTACGGAGTTATCAGACAGATCAACACGACGCTGTACTATATCGGCGAAAAGGGAATCAAACAAGGAGACCGAGTTGAAGGGTACGTAAAGCTCGTAACATTGGTATCCTCGAACAAAGTGTTTTTGTCCGCTCTGGAGGACTGTTACTACATCGTTGTGCCGCGAGAAGGGGGCGGCGTTATAATAGTGCCGCAACCGGGTAAAGGATTGATAAACGAAACTCAACAACCTCAAGTCTCAATAGGTTTCGGTTAATTTTTTTAACGAAAATTTTTATTTGGCTCATTTTAGCGACTCTGTAAGGCTTCGTGATGAACTCTAAATATCGAAGAATGTGTAATTACCGGAATCGTGAAAAAGACTGCAAAAGCTCGCCAAGCAAGATGTGTTCTGGAACTTAACAAAAAGTTGAACGAAAATTGGAAAGTACACACGGGTAGTGTCAGAGGATTCTGAAGTAATAACACTCCCGGCGGAAGTTGCTAAACGCGATAAAAAATTCCGAACTAACGTTTTTATATTGTCATCAGTAAACGCTTAAACCACGCTACCAACTTCACGAAAACGAAGACGCGCTAAGCGACCTCAAAACTCTTGTCACATCTGGATCTTCCTTTGCAATCTTGTACAACTTAGTAACGAACTCAAGCATTTTCAATACGTCCTCGTCTTTAAGTGACGCGAAAACCTCAAGAACTTTGCTTTCAGCATCTTCGACCTCTTTGACCACTCTCGGGTCGAGCGGAGCTCCGCACCTCGGGCAGAACTTCTGTCGGGAGCCACCTTTTCTAACTCGCACCTCGGACACTTCTTGGGCACGAACTTCGGCCTCTTCTCCTCCTCTCCCTCGAAGCCGTGGAGGATCGCGTAAGCTCTGTCGATGTCCCTTCCAGAAAGGTGGACGTACCTCGACAGCATCCTGCTCGCTGGCACCCAGCCGAACCACTGACTCATCTGGGCTTCGGTGAAGTAGTTCGCCAAAAACGTCGCTCTGGAGTGCCTGAAGTTGTGCGGATTCACGGGCTTGCGTATTCCAGCTCTCTTCGCAGCTTTCTTTATCTCTTTGACGAGGGAGTGGTAGTCGGCTTTTTCGCCGATTATCTTACCCCTTTCGTGGTCTTGCGCCTTGATGTGAACCCAGAGCCACACGTCCGGCCACTCTTCGGAGTCTCTGAGTGGGTGCTCTTCCAACCACTCGTTGATGTAGAGCTCGGAGATTATCAAAGGAACTCTCCCGCTCCCGGTCTTTCCTTTGAGCACAACCTGATAGCCATATCTCCATGGTTTGATGTCCTTAACTTTCAAGTCTATTAATTCGCCCATCCTCGCTCCAGTCTCCCAGAGCATCGCTATGAGGCACCTCGTCCTGGAATTCGTCGCGTGCTTGATGAGGAGCTTGACGTCTTCTTCGGTCAAGAGTTCTCCCGGTAGCTTTTGGTCTCTCTTCCTAACTGCAACGCTTATGTTCGCGACTCTCTCCGAAACTCCTCTCGCCCTTACGCTGCCCAAGTCCAACCACTTGTAGAAAACTTTCAAAGCGACCTTGTAGTCCTTCTTCGTTTCTGAAGACAAACCTCGCTCTTGAACCCAAGCGACGATCCTCTTAACGTCTTCGTTGCTCGCCTCCTCTAAATCTAACTCCGGAAAACTCTCCGCTATTATTACCAAGTGGTTTAGCAGCTTGTGAATTCTGGCTTCGGAGTAGTCGTTTATGAGGAGTTCTCTGTAAAATTCGAGTAGCAACCTCTTGTTGTTTTCGTGAATGTTCGAGTTTTCTATCCTTCTCAACAGCGACTTGATTTTCGCTGACCAGTTAGTGGTCGGCATGCTCGTCTGATCTAAAAATCGTTTGGAAGGGACTTAAACCTTTAGGGTAAACGCCTGGCCGGGGCATTTAAATGAAATTGAAATCAGTAAGTATTTTTTATTAAAATTTAATTTAATTTAAACATACCTATAAATTTATGCAAAGCAATTAAAAATATAATAAATAAAAAATATAAAATAAAATTAATAAAATTAAAAATAAAAAATTTAAAATTTAATACTATATAAACTATTAAATAAAAATAGTTACTTTTAATAATAACTAAAATTACTAAATAAAAATAATTAACATAATATAATTAAAAATTATTAAAATAATTATTAAAAAATCAATATTTTAATCTAATTATATTCATTTTTTTAACTATTTACATATATTTATATCTATTAACTATTTTTATTTTTATTTTTAGTTTACCTAAATAAATACTATTCTTTATTCTATTCTCATTAGCTTACCATCTTTATCTATCTTGAACCTCCACATTTCAGGCTTTATATCCAGTATAACACTTTTATAAATTTCAATGAGATATGTATCATCAAATGTCAAATGTTCCTTTTTAATTTTTATAATTAAATCATATAATATATCCATATACCTTATCATTTTTTCACTCTGATGAATAAAATCATGTACCTTACATATTAGAGTGATATCATCAGGCATCGCATCAATCACATTCATCATTAAATGCATATTATCTTTCCATAGAATTGGTAACATCGAAAA
>DQTF01000015.1 GCA_015662935.1 Crocinitomicaceae bacterium
ATTGTGCTTTTTTTGATATTCATCCTCCTTATTTAGAGAGCAAAAAGATAATACTCATAAACGTATGGACATAAAAGGTTCTCCATTAGAAGAGAACACAAAGTGATAGTGAATCGGTCAGCTTACATTTTAGACTAGGATAGAATCAAGTATCTCAGTTACGCTGAATGAGGAAATAATAAGATGGAAAATAAATCGATAAATTGCCTTTTTTTAACCTCCTTTAACGCTCTATTCATTGAGAAAACACTATGTTTGTAATAGACAACATCAATGAAAATAAGATTCTTAAATAAAACTGTTTCGCATCAGCGATATCAATATAACCCACGTTATTACGACGAACGGAAAGAAAGATTACGTGCAAAGAAAAAACAGTACGAAGAATTAGAAAAATCTGACGTCTCTGACGATAGAAGAAAAGAAATTTTCAAAGAGAACTTGCAAGGAGAATGGAGTCGTGCTCAACACAGACAAAATACAAATAGAACATCTAACTTTAGAGTTATGTTGTTGATTGTAATTATTTTAGTTTTGGGTTATTTTATTTTCAACGGTGTGGATGAAGTGGATACAGTTGTAAAAAAATTGTGGTAGAAAGAAGATGAGTGATTTTATACAATTATTACCCGATAACATTGCGAATCAAATTGCAGCTGGAGAAGTTATTCAACGTCCAGCCTCTGTGGTTAAAGAATTAATGGAGAATGCCATTGATGCTGCTGCAACTAAAATTGACATCAACATAAAAGATGCTGGAAAAACCTTAATTCAAGTTGTTGACAACGGAAAAGGTATGTCTGAAGCCGATGCTGTGCTGTGCTTTAAGCGCCATGCAACCAGTAAAATACGAACCGCTGACGATTTGTTTGCACTCACAACAAAAGGTTTTCGAGGAGAAGCATTGGCATCAGTAGCAGCGATTGCTCACGTGGAAATGAGAACAAAAACAGCCGATGCTGAAACAGGAAGGAAAATTCTCATAGAAGGCAGTGAAATAAAACTCAATGAAGATACTGTTTGCCCACAAGGAACTTCTTTTGAAATCAAGAACCTATTCTACAACGTTCCTGCGAGAAGAAATTTTCTAAAGAAAGACAGCACAGAATTTAAACACATTCAAGATGAATTTGAACGGATTGCCTTATCGCACCCAGACATTCACTTGACATTGAAACATAACGAATCAGAGGTCTACAATCTTCCTTCTGCTATTTTAAGGAAAAGGATTGTCAACATATTAGGACCTAACTTCAATGATAGACTAGTACCTATTGAGGAAAACACGGAGATTGTTCAGTTAAAAGGCTTTGCACTGAAACCTGAATTTGCTAAAAAAACACGCGGAGATCAATACTTTTTTGTCAATGACAGGTATTTTAAAAGCGCTTATTTCAATCATGCGATTACGAAAGCGTTTGAAGGGATGGTACAGCACGGGAAATTCCCAGGTTACTTTTTGTACCTAGATATCGCCCCACAAAAGATTGATATTAACGTACATCCAACAAAGACAGAGATTAAGTTTGAAGAAGAGAAATTCATTTACTCAATTCTTTTGAGCAGCATTCGCTTAGCTTTAGGAAAATATAACATTGCTCCCTCCTTAGACTTTGAGCGGGAAACTAGTTTTGACTTACCTTTAGGAATGGGGAAACAAACTCCTGTAGAACCTACCATCAGAGTGAATGATAATTTTAATCCTTTTGCAACAACTACCAAATCAACTTCAAGCGGAACAGGAAAAGCAACAGATAATTTCTCAAAGGCAATCATGGACCAAGGTTTTGGTACTAAAGAAACAGATTCTGCCGACTGGGAAAATTTCTACAAAATAGAAGATGAGTCACCAATTGAAGAAGAAAACAATGCAATTCCTTTTGAAGATTTCAAAGAATCTGAAACGACCTTTATCATTAAGGGCAACTATATTATCTCTTCGAGCAAATCTGGATTAATGCTCATTCACGCAAGAAGGGCAATTGAGCAAATAGTTTACACCGACACATCTAATCGATTTGTTTCCAACCCTATAGAGTCACAATCACTTTTGTTCCCAATTGAAAAAGAAATCTCATCTAACGAGGTTAACTATTGGACAGAGAATCAATCGCTCCTTAAACAACTCGGTTTTGACGGAGAAATTAAAGAAGGGACTCTACACTTAAAATCTGTCCCATCTGTCTTGCAAGAAGAATCCATTTCCCGAGCAATCGACGAACTTTTTGCAACACTGGCTTATCAAGATATCGAAAAAGGAGAAATTGCCCATGCATTTATAGCGTCTATTGCTAAATCTGCCTCTATGAAGAATTTAAACTTGTCAACCAATGAATCCATTCAAGGATTGATAGACCAATTATTCCAATGTGAGAACCACGCTTATTCTCCAAGAAACAAAAAAATAATAGAGACAATTTCACTGGATGAGATTGCACAAAAATTTGCTTAGTATGTTTAGAAATATACCACCGGTTACCAAAAACTTATTGATTCTAAATGTATTATTCTACTTAGGGTCTTTGCTTTTATCCTCAAAAGGTTACGACATGAATAACCTATTAGGCACTCATTACTTTGGAACAGTTTTTTTTGAACCCTACCAAGTTATCACTCACATGTTCATGCACAGTCTTGTTGACCCAATGCATATCATTTTTAATATGTTACTATTATTTATGTTTGGAGCCCACCTAGAAAGAATTTGGGGAGCAAAACGTTATTTTATTTTTTATATCGCAAGTGGACTTGGAGCATACATTCTATATTCTTCAATTGGCGTTTACAATATATTTGAACTTAAAAACGCTATCGTTGCTGATGGCTATGATTTAACGGAACTAAACCACCAAATTGCAGCACAAAACTTTGAAGCAATAAAACTCCATTCCGATGCTAGTCAAATAATCATACAGGAATATGTAGATTATAATTTTAGCACCCTTGTTGGTGCATCAGGAGCAATATTTGGTCTTCTAGCAGGATTTGCTCTCCTCTTTCCTAACACAGAATTAATGCTCATTTTTCCTCCAATCCCAGTTAAAGCTAAATATTTAATCGGAGGATATATTGCATTTGAGATATACAATAGCATCTACAAGCCTGGAGATACTGTCGCTCACTTAGCACATGTTGGGGGAGCAATTGTCGGAGCCATTCTCGTTTTGGTGTGGAAGAAAAAAGACCGTAAAAACTTCTATTAATATGCAAACACAGCCTACTTTTATCGACAGTATCAAGCACCAAGTGAAACATGGAGGCATGACAATTCAATTGATATTCATCAATGTAGTCCTCTTTCTTGGTATTCGTGTTTTAGACATATTTTCAGAACTTCTTGGATCATCTAGCTTTGCATTCATTGATGTCTTCATTAACCCTTTCTTTGGCCTACACACGCAACTTGTTCCATTCTTAACGCATCCGTGGACGTTATTCACCTACATGTTCACGCATTACGATTTAATGCATCTTTTTTGGAACATGATCTTTCTTTATTTCGCAGGGAAATTATTTGAACAACTATTTAGCGCAAAGCGATTGCTCGCAACCTATATTCTAGGTGGGATTCTAGGTGGATTTTTAGAAGTTATTGCACACGCAATTTTTCCAAAATTGCAAATGTCAAACGATATGGTTGTTGGAGCATCAGGTTCAATAATGGCTATTTTTATTGCCATTGCGTTTTATCGCCCCAACACTAAAGTGAACCTATTTGGTTTTTTTTCTATCAAAATTATCTTCTTAGCATTGGCGTTTATCCTAATGGATTTACTTAACCTAACCTCCAGCGACAACACCGCACATTTTGCGCATTTAGGCGGTGCTATCATGGGGGTTTGGTCTATTCAGAATATACACGCGTCTAACAATATCGTAACACTTACACAAGGACTGATGAATAGTATTCTTCGCATTTTCTCAAAGGACAAGAAACCTAGAATGAAGGTGAAAAAAGGAGGAAGAACAGCTCAACATAAGACCGACGAAGACTATAACGTTGATAAAAAGAAAAAGCAGGAAGTCATTGATAAGATTCTTGATAAAATCTCTAAATCAGGTTACGAATCCTTGAGCAAGAAAGAGAAAGAGGTACTTTTCAATCAAAGTAAAAGATAGACATTGCGCTGGATTAAGAAAATATTTCATTGGAGATTTTTTCTCGGCATCCTCTCTTTCTTTGCTATTATTTCATTGCTTTTAAGTTATCTAGGTCCCTATTCTGAACCAAAAATCAATTCATTTGTCCCTTTCTTTGCACTAGGGTATAACTTTATAGTTTTGGGCAATACCCTCCTTCTTCTCTTCTGGATATTCTTGCAATCAAAATGGAAATGGTTTTTCATAATCGCACTACTACTAGGAGGAACATTGCATTTTAGAAGTTTTTCGTTCGGCTCAAATGCTACTAATAATAACAAAAGAACAGAATTACATGTAATGAGTTATAATGTTCGATTATTCGACCTCTATGCTTCTGACAGAAAGAACAACTACCTCAAAAAAGAGAAAATTTTTCAATTCTTGCGCGATAAGCAACCAGAAGTTGTCTGCTTTCAAGAATTCTACAAGCAAGACAAGCCAACGAAGTTTGTAACGAAAGACTCCATTATTCAAATCCTACATTCCGTTGATTCTTATGAAAGATACTCTCACAGAATAACTGGAAGACAAAATTTTGGCGTTGCCATTTTCTCTAAACTCCCCATCATCGAAAAAGGGAATGTCACTTTCGACAACCAAGAGAAAAGCTTCAACTATTGCATCTATACAGATATCGTAAAAGAACAGGATACATTTAGAATCTATAATATTCACCTGCAATCCATTCGATTCAATGAAGACGAATATGAACTCATTGATAATCAAATAAATGATTCTGAAGAAAAACAAACAAGACTGTTAAAACTGATGCAAAAAGTTAGAAAAGCCTACCCCTTAAGAGCAAAACAAGCAATTCAAGTAAACAAACACATTCAAAACTCTCCTTATCCTGTGATTGTTTGCGGAGATTTCAACGACACTCCTATGTCTTATGTTTACGACCAATTTTCCCAACAGCTGACAGATGCATTTAGAAACACCTCTTTTGGCATTGGCGCAACATATGCTGGAAAGTTACCTATTGGTAGAATCGATTATATATTTCATTCTTCAGAATTAGACTCAAGAGATTTTAACATTCAGGAGGAAGAGTTAAGTGACCACTATGCTATTGATTGCACAGTATTTAAGAAATGATTATCTTTAATTTAAAATAAACTCATGCTCATAGAAATTAATCCTGATAACATAGACCAAAGAATCATTCAACAAGCCGTTGACATTCTTAGGAAAGGAGGTTTAATCATCTTCCCTACTGACACTGTTTATGCAATAGGTTGTGATTTGAACAATAAAAAAGCGTTGAACACATTGGCCACCTACAAAGGTGTAAAACTAAAAAAAGCGAACTTTTCAATTATCTGTCAAGACCTGAGTCAAATTTCCGAATATGTCAAACACATCGATAGACCGACGTATAAATTACTAAACAAATCATTGCCAGGTCCCTTCACTTTTATTCTTACAGCAACCAATGAAGTTCCTCGGCGTTTCGATACGAATAGAAAAGAAA
>DQTF01000071.1 GCA_015662935.1 Crocinitomicaceae bacterium
AACATACTATTTAGCATCAATGGAATATGCAATTCATAGAAATATTACCAAACCTATTGAACTTAAATATTCTAGCTATGATCCTTATTATACGTATTTGTCTATTGTAGATAAAAGCAGTTATTCTTCATGTGAAGATGGAACTTTTTTAGAGGATGCTTGTAAGCACCTTTCTAAAAATGGTGCAAAAAGAAAAATAAACAATGAGCTCTCTTGTGGAGATGACCTTTCAAAATTCAATGATGACCAATCAATTCTAGATTTCACAGATTTCGTAAGAGTATATGATTGGCTAGATGATATGGAAGAGAACGTAACTGCTGTTTGTCAATCAATCGTTGACAAGCATCCTGTTGTTTTTGGGATTTATGTCCCTGCGTCTTTTTTCGATATTGGTAACGATGGTTTGTTTAAGCCTACTAATTACGAGAGAGAACATCCTGTGTCAACTGCAGAAGGAGGTCATGCAATGACAATTGTTGGTTATGATGATGAAAAATTTGGGGGTTGCTTTACGGTTGTAAATTCTTGGGGTGAAGATTGGGGAGATGATGGCTTCTTATACATGAAGTACGACGATTTTCAAGCCTTTGGTCAAAATGCTTATTCGTTCGACACGAAACTGAAAGAAAGATATACGCAAACAGTTGGTACGGTCTTCGGGGAAACATATTCAGGTTATGGAATTAATAGATACAAAGGTGGCGGGCTTTTTGAAGGAGAATTCAGAAACGGACAAATGGATGAAGGGGTTTACTTTAATCACAGCAAAAAACTGTTCAAAGGTGGTAAGCTTTTTATGAAAAAAATGGTGAAAAAAAACTACGGATATTTAATTTACGATAAATGGGATGCTAAAAAACCAATAGGATTTGTATTAAAATAAAGAATTATGAAATTATTGCTTGCTTTTATAGGTATGTTTTTGATTGTGCTAAATGCGAACGCGCTAACTGATCAAGAAAAACAAAAAATAATAGAAACAATCTACCAAAAAATATATAACGCAAGTTCCGATAAAGGCATCGCGCCATCGTTAAAATTTGACACCTACAAAGCACGTCAAATTGCATACATGATGAAGGATAGAGACGGTAAACCAATGATTGGTTTTGAATCCAAAGCTTTCGAGGTCTGTGAAAAGTTTGGTAATAGAAGAGACGATGCTATTGCATTATTACTTGGACATGAAATTAGTCATCACATCATGCGCCATCACTGGGGTAAAGAGTTTCGTTCAGCATATTCTATTGGAGAATTAGAAAAGGAAATCAAAGATCTCGACAAAGGGAATGCCTTGAAATTTGAAACTCAAGCAGACGAAAACGGAGGTATCCTTTGCTTCATGGCAGGTTATGACACAGGAGGACTTGCAGAAGAATTATTGAAAGAATTATACAAAGCGTATAACATTCAAGACAGTCCTAAGTATCCATCTTTGGCGGAGAGAATAAAAATTGCAAAAACGCAAGATTCTCTTGTTCAGACTTATATTAAAGTATTTGAAACGGCAAATTATGCCTTAATGATTCAAGAATACGATATTGCAATTAGATGTTTTGATTGGGTAACTACGAAGTTTCAAAGCAGAGAAATTTATAATAATTATGGAGTTGCTTTGTTTTTAAAAGGAATCGAAGAATCTGATCCTGATGATATCAAATACATCTACCCAATAGAGTTAGATTTAGAAAGTAAAATCAATGCTCGGGGTTTAAAAGGAATGGGAGATGATGTAAAAGCATTGTTTGAAAAATCCATTGAAATGTTTGAGAAAGCAGTAGACCGAGATAAAAAATTCTTAACTGGAAAATTGAATATCGCTTGTGCTTATTCTGTGTTAAGTAATTTTCGAAAAGCTAAAAATTATGCAGAAGATGTAATTTATGATGCGGATAAAACAAAAGATAAATACACCATTCTGAATGCGAAGCTAGTCTTAGCAATCATTAATGACATAGATGAGAATGGAGATAAAGGAAAATCAAAGCAAATTTTGGATGATTTAATAAGTCAAGGACACCTTTTAGCAGAAATGAATCAGCAATTAATGGAAGGTGAAGATATTTCAGAAATTGAAATTCTTGCGATGCCACTAAAATGGATGGACGGTTCTATGCCTAAATTAGAGCAACCAAAATATCCTAAGAGAGAAAGTTTAACGGGATTATCAAAGTATAGCATGTCTGCTTTGCAAAATGAAATACCAAATGGGGCTGAAGAACAACTTAAATTTGGTAGAGATGATCAAATTCTAATTGCAAACTTTGATGATTCAAGATTGTATTTTATACCAGGAGATAAATTTATTCTATTTCATGCAACTAAAAATAATTACACCGGAACAACAGAGCAAGGAATTAAATTAGGGAGCACAAAAGATGAGGTTCTATCAAAATATGGAGCGCCAGGCTCTGTTAATACAACAAAACAAGGCCTCATTCTTTCTTATCCGAAGAATAAATTACTGGTCCTCATAGGACATGAGAATACCGTCACACGATGGATTGTCTGGCGAGGTGACTTATAAAATTAAAAGCCTGATTAACCATCAGGCTTTTTTTATGGTATCACTTTTGCTTCTATATCCATAATGAAGCACCAAGCTAAACATATCGTTCTCATTCTGTCTTTTCTGTTCTCCTTGAGCCTAGGAGCAATAGGGATTGAGTTTAAAGAACTTTCTTTAGACAACGCCATCACATTAGCAGAGCAAGAAAATAAAGCAATCTTCGTTGATTTCTATACAAATTGGTGTGCCCCATGTAAAAAGTTAGCAAGCACAGTTTTTACAGACGAGCGCTTAGGAGGGTTGTTCACTGCAAATTTTATTTCGATAAGAATTGATGGTGATGCGAAAGAAGCAATGTTTTTAAAAGAAAAATTCAACATCACAGCATACCCAACCATGCTTTTCCTAGACAAGAATGGTGAGGCACATCGAAAATTAATAGGATACCGAACGGCCAATGAATTGATGAATAGTACGAACTCTCTCATTACAAATGCACCGTTGGCAAATTACCGAAGTAGTTTCAAAAATGGAAATAGAACTCCTTCTTTTGTTTGTTCTTACCTTCAAGAATTGAAGTTCAACCATCTTCCAACTGAATTAATTGCTAAAACCTATTTAAATTCTACTTCAATCAATTTAAAATCGAAGTTCGATTTGCAAATAATAATAGAAGCAAAAATTCATTACGAAAGTGAAATTTCTCTGAATTTATTTAAGAATGTTGATGTTTATTATCTGGAGAATGAAGACCTAGTAGCAGAACTCATTCAGCAAATCATTCTAAACAAATACAAAGAGGCTTTCGAAAATAGAAACAGTGATATGCTCGCCTATTTTCTACCTAAAGTGATAGATGCGTTTAGAAAAACAATTGATAATGAAGTATCGATGGATAATTTCACGGATAAATTGAATGAACTATTTCGTATAGAAATCAGAGGACTTCGATATAAGTCTAGCAAAACAACCGTATAATCAATTGTTAAGAGCTTTGAGAGTCTTACTGTAAATTTCTCCTCTCTTTTAGCTACATTTGAATCATGATAAAAACATTCCTTCCTTTTCTTTTTCTTGTGATTAGCATCGCATCTTTCTCTCAGAAAGCAACTACACTAGAACAACAAAATCTTCAGATTGATACCAATTGGAAAGAGGCAATGACTAATATTCACAAGTTAAAGACAGGAACACTGCTTGTTGCACTAGATTTTAAAGCAAAGAAAGTTGCTTACTACAACAAGTACAACAACACGAAAGCGGCAAATAAATTAGAAACGCAACAACTTGAAATCAATCGAAATATCATTCATTCAATAGATTCTCTTTATACCTTCAGCAAGGTTCTTTATTTCAATGTTGACGACCTAAGAAAAGTTAAAGAAAAAAAGCTGAAAGAAATTACGTTCTACAACTCTCTAGGAGAGAAAGACGCAAGCATGAAGTTAAGCACGGACTTTTTTCTGGTAGGCTCATTCTCAACGGTCTCTGAAAATTATGAAGAAGAGGCTACTTATGCAGCTAAAAACAGTGTCAATGCATTCGTTCTTTTAGATGAGAATTTAAAACAATTAAAACGACCTTTTCCCTATTATTCAACTTATCATCCAAACTATTTTGTTTCAAAGCGATACCTCAAACCGACTAGACGATTGCAAGAAAATTTAGAGTTGTTTGAGAAAGGAGGAGAAGTAAAATACAACAAGCGCGAAAAGCGCAGAGCTGAAAAACGTGCACGTTTAGCAAAGAAAAATCAAGCGAAAAACCAATAGTCTTTTCCTTTTGTCAAGTTGTATTTGTCTAATTCAACTTGTATCTCTTTCTGTCCATCAGGAGAGGCAACGGCAATAATTATTTGCGGGAAACTAAGTTCTTCAAGAAAAGAAAAGTGCTTCATTTTGACTGCATAAATGTCTTTTCCAATCTTTTTATCATTGTCGCAAACCCAGTTTAAGTTTTCCTCTTTCTGTAGAAGTAGTTTTGCCAAATCTTTCCCATTTTTTCCAGCTCCCCAAAGAACCAACGGACGATTTTCATCTCTGTCCATTTCAAAAAAGCAGCGAACCTTTAACTCAAAAAAGCGATTGTCTTTGTAAACCTCCCAATTTCTTGAAATTCTATCACTTCTATCTCGCCAGTGATGCAAAACTTGAGGCAAGCCAATGATTTTCAATCCTCCGGCAATAAAACGAAAGCACAAATCGTAATCTTCTGGAAAATCATCAGGTTCAAAACTACCAATTCTGTCAAAATCTGTTCGGTGCACCAACCAACAATTGGAAGGAATTACACATTCTTTGTACACCTCTTCTCGGTAAGATTGCGTTTTAGCAAGTTTCATCAACCATTTGTCATAGCGTTTAAAACCATCACCAATCTCTCCTTCATCTGAGAAGTATTCTGTCGCTCCTGTGATTAAGATACCTCGAAAATCATTACGAATATCAAGCGGAGTCGAGATGGAAGCCACCATCACCTCCAACTTATCCTTCGGCATTACATCATCCGAATCCATTCTATGAATCAACTCTCCCGAAGAATGCGCATATCCAAACCGCAAAGCATTCAACAAGCTCGGATTTGGATTCTGCAAAGCTTTAATTCTAGGATCTTTCTGAGCATACTCTTGAAGAATGGAATAACAATCATCGGAAGAAGCATCATCCACAGCAAGTAACTCCCAATTTGTGTATGTCTGTGCAAGAATAGAATCCAAGCAAGTTCTTAAATACCTTGCAGTATCCTTAACAGGGAGAATGATGGATATTTTAAGATTAGTTACCAAATGAGAAAATTATTTATAATAACCACGGATGCACTGATTTACTAATTATCAATTCATCCTTGGTGAAATTCGAGTATTACCTACTCTCTACTTTGTCTAAGAGCAAGTTTGGACTTGCAATATAATTCTGGACACTGAGTTAAGTCACGCTGCATGTTTATGATTAATAATTTCTAATTCAAATTCCTTTATTGTTTTGTAAT
>DQTF01000205.1 GCA_015662935.1 Crocinitomicaceae bacterium
CAAGGAATTCCCATGTGACGTGCAACAATTACTTCAGGAACAGTTGACATTCCAACAGCATCAGATCCAATAGCGCGAATGTATTTGTATTCGGCAGGAGTTTCCAATGTTGGTCCTGTTAAACCAGCATAGGTTCCTGTTGAAACTTTAATGTTATTTTCTGCTGCAATTTCTTTTGCTAAAGCAATCATGTTCGCATCATAGGTGTGCATCATATCTGGAAAACGAGGTCCTAATTCATCAATATTCTTTCCGTTTAATGGATGCGCAGGGAATAAATCAATGTGATCATCAATAATCATGATTTCTCCGATTTCAAAATCAGGATTGACTCCCCCAGAAGCATTACTTACGAATAAACGTTCGATTTCTAAGAATTTCATCACTCTGACAGGGAAAGTAACTTCTTTCATTGTGTATCCTTCGTAGAAATGGAAACGCCCTTGCATTGCTACAACTTGTTTTCCTCCTAGTTCTCCGAAAATTAATTTTCCAGAATGACCTTTAACTGTCGAAACAGGAAAGTGAGGAATGTCTTTGTAGTCAATTTCATCAATGATGTTAATTTCTTTAACTAAGCCACCAAGTCCAGTTCCTAGAATAATTCCAATGGAAGGTTTAACGTTTGTACGTGATTGAATGTAGTCCGCTGATTCTTTAAATTTTGAGATACTCATTTAAGCAAAGGTTAAATTTATGTTGTTGTTTTATTACAGTATTAATTGGTTGATAAAACCATGGATAGCTAGCAGAGTTTGTTTCAATGAAATTTTTCAATCGCATGAAATCCTTTTCTGTTGTAACAATGATTTTATTACCGTTAGCAAATGTATCAAATTTTTCATGAATTTCCGCTATGTTTTTAGTTGTAAAAATATGATGGTCTTTGAATCTTAAAAGTTCTACATGGTAGCGGGAATCTAATTCTTTAAAAAGTGGAGAAGGATTTCCAATTCCTGTTATCAGAAGAATATTCTCAATTTTAAAATCAACATCTTTGCTAAATGGTTTCAGTTCTCCATATTCAATGTAAGAGAAGAAAATAGCTTCAGGATTAAACTTCAATTTGGTTTTCACTATTAGCATTTCGTTTTCAGAAATTTCGCTTGGACTCTTACTGACAATAATTGCGTTGGCTCTTTTTTTTCCGTACGTCCATTCACGTAAGTTTCCTGCAGGAAGCATATAATCATCGGAGAATAAATAAGAGTAATCAGTAATTAGAATGTTGAATCCTGCTTTAACTGCTCTGTGTTGGAAAGCATCATCAAGGACAATGATTTCATTCTTTTGGTATTTATCAAGAATGTAATCTACTCCTAGTTTTCTTTTTTCTGCAACAACAACATTGATTTTGTTTCCATATTTCGTTTTGTAGAATAGAGGTTCATCGCCAACTTCAGATGCTGTTGATGATTCTTTTACTTCAAGAAGTCCAAATGTACTTCTACCGTAACCTCGGCTAAGAATGCTTGTTTCCTTTTGGTGATCAATAAGATACGATGTTATTAGGTCTACGTGCGGCGTTTTACCTGTTCCGCCAGTAGATAGATTCCCTACGCAAATTGATTTTTTTGGAATTGCATAAGAAGAAAGAACTCCAAGGTCATAGAAAAAATTTCGCAGTGAAACAATTCCGCCATAAATCCACGAAAATGGAAGTAAGAGTAAACGAAAATTGAAACTCTTATTCATAGAATTATTTAGTCGTTATGGTAGTCCGACATTGCTTGTTCGTCTGCGTAATAGAAGATTCTAACTTGTGCAGTGTCGTCCAAGAAATTGATTTTTCCGACATCAATTCTGTTAATAGTCAAACCAGTTCTTGCTTCAATGTCAGCTTTCATTTCTTCGTATTTATCAGGGACAATGAGATCTATTCTTTCGTAAACAATCGTTTTTCGTGTTAAGTGTTTTACCAACCACATGTATTCTAAACCATAAGTTACGGCAACAACAGTTAAGTTGATTACTCCCATTTCAGCAACGCTAATTTTATTGGATGCTAAAGAGTTAACAACACTTAAGCCAATGATGATAAACAAATAAGTCATTTCTTTAATTTCAATTGCATCTGTTCTATAGCGAATGATTCCAAAAATGGCAAAAAGACCTAATCCCATCCCTGTATCGATATCTAGTTTCTTCAACCCAAAACAAAGGAAAAAAGTGGTTAAACCAATCATGTAATAAGTGAATAAATAGTCTTTACGCTTTGTTATTGGATAGTAGAGATATCGAATAATGATAGTCATAAAAATGAGATTCACTCCAAGTCTTAGGAGTAACGTGTAGAAGTCTTCATCGAACCATGTTAGACCGAAAAAATCAGCAACTGAATTTAAAATTATATTAGGCAGCATCGTTTTGTAGTTTTTTAAGTTTTAATAATTTCTTTTTGAATCGATTGTACTTTATGTTTTTTGTTCCATATAGCATAATCACACCAACGGTGTATTTACTGATTTTTAATGGTCTGATTAAGTTCTTTTTCATTAGTTGGTAGAATGGAGAATTACGCATTGATTTTCCTTGTTTCAATTCTGCAATAACTATATTTTCTACGACTACTCTTTTATCTTTCCAAATGTAAGTTAAGTTCAAATCTAAAGTTAAACGTTCATTCATTGATTTGCTAACGAGTGTAATGCGACTAAAGTTGTTTAGCAGAGTAGGAACCATTGCTTTACTTTTCACACCAGCATCTTTTACAAATTGAAAATCAATCTCATTCATTGATTCTGGGATATTGTCAACTCTAATTCTACTTTTGTCTGTTCTCCCTTTGTTTTTGTGTTTTACTTCTAGAAATGTAAGGTTAGAATGCACGTACTTTCTATAGCGCACCTTAAAACGATCAACTTTTTTCTTGTGGTGGTCATTGTAAGATGAAAAATCAGCATCGTCGAAATATAAACTTTCATAGTCAGAAAGAAGAATTCCATCTACATTAAGTAAAAAATAATCCTTTGTTAATTGAGGCAATAATCGTTTTAAATCCTTTTGTGTGAAGACAAATTTGGTATCTACACGATTCATTAGCTGAACTTTATCCATATCGGTTAACCCGATGGGATTAAAGGTTTCTGCTATTTCTTGAATCGATTTTAAAGGCATAAGAAACAAAAATAAGAGAATTATCCGGAAGTTGGCTTTTGTGAGAAGGAAATAATAGATTTATTGTTGTATTGCTAGAGTGGTTTAATGATAAGCTTTCTTTTTTATTACACAGAGAGCGGAGAAGACACATAGCCGTTGATTTACAGTAATTCATACCCTATAATTCATAATTTTAACTCTACTCTACTTCCAATTCTCAAAGTAAACCCAAGCAAATCTTCATCCTAATCACTCTCTTGGCAGCTGTGTCAACTTTATTTTTAAATTCTACATCAGAATTATATTTCGCTAGAATTTCTGCGTGTGTTTTTCTAGAGTTTTTTGGCATTAACAAGATATCAACTCCAGCTGCAATTGCTTTTGTTGATGCATTTTTAATTTTAGAAACTCCTCCCATTCCCATAGCGTCGGTGATGATTAGCCCCTTAAAACCAAGACTGTCTCTCAATAATTCTTGAACTACAACCTCTGAAGTGGTTGATGGTAATCCGTTGGTGTTGAATTGTTTATTATTCTTGATAGCGATATGTGCTACCATAATAGAAAGTACTCCGTTTTCAATTAGAGGTGGATAGTATTTCAATTCTTTTAATTCCCCATCAATAACTTGCAATGATTTATGCGTGTCTCCCGAAACCAAACCGTGTCCTGGAAAATGCTTGGCTGTTGCAATGATGTTTTGTCTTTGGGATTGCGCAATGAAAGCTTGCGAGAAAGGAATAATATTCATAGGGTTGGATGCAAAACCTCTATAACCAACAGTTGCATTCTTTGCTAAATCAACAACAGGTGAAAAATTGTAGTTAATTCCGATATCGTTCAAGTCGTTAGAAATCGTTTGTGAAACTTGAACTGCTTCTATAGAATCTTTAATCGCATTTGCTTTAGGCACAAACGTTGAACCTTTAATTTTCCGATTGACTAAACTTGGCTCTGCATCTGCAGAATAGAGAAAAGGTAAGTTGCCCAACTCCTTGTTCATTGCTTCGTATTCTGTGACCCAATTGGTGAATTGCGTTTTTGTTCCGTTTAATAGAATCACTCCTCCAATTAAATGATCGTTAATTAAGCTTTTGATTGTGTCCGATGATAAGCCTAAACGTCCTGCAGCAGGCATGATTAATTGAGCGACAATTCCTTGATGTGTCATTGTGTTAAAAACGCTGTTTACTTTTGCGTCTAGTTCAGGTAAGTCTTGCAGATAGGAGTCTAATGAAATTTCAACGGGAGATATCTCCATTCTTGCTGGAGCTTTTTCCACTACTTTTTCTTGCGCACAAGCTGTTAGTAATGCAAGGTTGAATAATATTATTAATTGTTTTTTCATTTCCAAGTAATTAAGAAGGTAAGAATAAAGGAGCTAATAAGGGCTTAATTTCTTTTTCTTTCTTCGTTTAAAATATTTTTTTGTAGATTATTATTCTCCAAAAACTTTTCTAAAGTAAACCTCAAAGTTAGCGTCTTTGAGATGACTTCTGGGGTTCGGACCTATCGTTTTGTTCACAATTCTATTGTCAATAACCATACCGTAGCTAAATAATGGTTCGTTTGAAGCATAATTGGTGAGGGTACTCAATTCTCCAAAGCGCAAATCATAAACCTTTAAGGTGTCGGAAGAATCATCAACAGAATAATAACCTTTGGTTAAGAACTTCAAAGTTTTTGTGTAGTCTTTTCCTTGCCATTTAGTTAATTCCAATGCATCGTGATTCTTGGAATAAGTTTGTACGTCCTTCTCATTGAAAGAAGAGAACAAAGACTTGTACCCAATGAAATAATTGTCTTCGTTTTCTGCCATAACCATCCAGTAGAAAGAAGTAAATGGCATAGGTGTCACAAGTGTTCTTTCTGCGTTAATTTTCGTGTTTGTAAAGTAATTATCAGAATCACTCAATATCACCAACTTTACTACTACTCCCCAAATGAGATAGATGCAAGAGTAGATAATGCCTGTCCAATTGAGTTTTCTTCGCAACTTAGACTCTCTGTTTAAGAACAAGGCAACGAGTAACAACAGTCCAAAAGGAACTGTATAAAGTGGGTCAACAACAAAGACAGAGTTAAAGGTCCACCTTAATTCAAAAGGCCAGAAAAATTGCGTTCCATAACTTGTGAAAACATCTAGCATAGGATGGGTGACAATGCTCAGGAAGAAGAGCTTTCTCCATAAATCAATATCGTAGTGGTTCTTATACAGTTTATCAACTAACCAGGCAAGTATAGGAGCTGCTATCAATGCAAAAACAATGGAATGTGAAAAGCCTCTGTGCATCAATGCGCCTTGAATGGGATGCGAAAAGTGACGAATAATGACATCTAAATCTGGAATTGTTCCTGCAATTGCACCCCACATAGCGGCTTTGTTGCCCAGCTTTTTGCCTGCGACTGCTTCGCCAACGGCTGCTCCTAGAATGATTTGTGTTAATGAATCCACTTTGTTAATTAAGAATGAAAAATGCAAAACTAAGAATTGTAAGTAGACTGGTGTTAGAAAAATGAAGTTGATACCTGTTAAGATTACTACTGGAAGGTGAGAATTGAAAAATGTATTTCGGTAAACTCAAAGCGGTCGAATAGTCAAATTAGTCAATTTTTTCTTTATCTTAAATAAGAAAACCACTAATCACGAATTAAAATGAATCAAATTTCAATTAAATCTTGGGCAGAAGATGATCGACCGAGAGAGAAAATGATACTGAAAGGTAGAGGGGCTTTATCAGATGCAGAATTGTTAGCCATTCTTATTGGGTCGGGAACGAGAGAGCTTTCTGCTGTGCAATTATCACAACAAATTCTGGCGAAAGCGGAGAACAGTTTGTCGCAGCTTTCTAAATTCTCTTTAGAGCAACTAACAAGTTTCAAAGGGATAGGAAACGCAAAGGCAATTTCAATACTTGCTTCAATGGAGATTGCACGTAGGCGAGAAACAACAGTCG
>DQTF01000104.1 GCA_015662935.1 Crocinitomicaceae bacterium
TATTCTTGCTTCCTCAGTTAGAGATAAGACATTAGCGTTACCTGAACACGGCACCTTAACTATTCTCACCCCTGCTTGGATGGACGAAAACAATACATGGGAGTGTGAAATTGACGAGAATGGCAATTACATTCGAGGAGATAAATACAATGAACTCAAGCAAAAATATGCAGATATTCTTATCGACCGAGTAGAAGAAAAACTGATACCTAACTTGAGAGAACATATTCTTTATTGTGACATAGCAACTCCAATTACCCACCTAAGATATACGGGGAATAAAAACGGAACAATGATGGCTCACAAACCAGGTAAAGAAAATTACAAAGCCAAAGTTGCCAGTTATAAAACGCCGGTTAAAAATCTATTATTGAGTGGTCACTGGGCAGATCTCGGCGGCGGAATTCCGATCGCAGTTAAATCATCCATCAACACAACCTTGATGATTCTCCAAAAAGAGAACAAAAAAGTGTTTCGATTATTAGCCAACTTTATGGATGGAAAAATTGGTGTTGAAGAATTGAGAAATTCGAAATTACTGAAGTCTTACAATAATGACTGGATAAGGGTTCCTACTCCAGCAGAGAAAAAAATTGCTCGAAGAAATAAGGAAGATTAGTTGTACCTTTGTTCATTCATTAATCAACGTACTATATAATGAGAGCTTTAATTTTCCTGTTTTCTCTGTTTACATTTAGCCTGTTTTCTCAGACGGATACAATAACTGTGATGTCTTACAACCTTCTTAATTTTCCTGATGGAAGAAATGATTGTGGCTCATCAAACACCAATGTTCCTAATCGTTTTGATACACTAAGAAAAATTCTAGGGTATTCTCAACCCGATATATTTGTTGCATGTGAAGTTCAAAATCAAAAAGGAGCAGACAGTATTTTGACTCGTTCGTTAAATGTTTTTGGTGCTAATAATTATGCTGCTGCTAATTTTCATCCGAATAATAGTGGATTAAGTTTGCAAAACATTCTTTACTATAATTCTAATAAACTGACACTGCAATATCAAGATAGAATCATTACAAGTGTGAGAGATATTGATCATTACGTTTTATACAGCAACGATCCAAATTTGGGAAACTTCTTTGACACAACATTTTTTGAAGTCTATATGTGCCACCTAAAAGCAGGAAGTTCATCTTCAAATCAGAGTATCAGAAATGACCAAGTAACCTTACTTCGTAGTTTTATTGACGCACGACCAGCTGGAAGAAATCATTTTGTTTGTGGAGACTTAAATGTGTACAGAAGCACGGAATCTTGCTACCAAAACTTAATATCAGGAGGATTGTTTCCTCTAAAAGACCCGATTAATTCTCCAGGAACATGGAACAACAACGGTTCTTTCTCAAATATTCACACGCAATCTACACGAACTTCAGGACAGGCTTATGATTGTGGTTCTACAGGAGGATTGGATGATCGATTTGATCAAATATTAGTGTCAGCAAATGTTCTGTCAGGCGCAGACAGTTTAAAATACCTTTCTGGATCTTATGCTTCTGTTGGGAACGATGGAAATCACTTCAATTCCAATTTATTATCAGGATCGAATTCTCAATATCCTGATAGCGTTGTAAATGCTCTTTATTATATGTCGGATCATTTGCCTGTTATATTAAAGACCGTTGTCACCTATCCAACAAGCAATGGGTTGGCGCTAAATCCTTCTCAAATAAATGCATCTTGCTATAGTAATTCTGATGGTTCTGCTACTGTACAGGTGAATGCGGGTCAAGGTCCTTATTCTTTTCTTTGGGATGATGCTGCCGGTCAGACAACGCAAACAGCAACGAATTTAGCTGGAGGGACATATTGTGTTACCGTTACAGATGCTTTGGGAGAAATAGATAATGTATGTATTGTGGTTGGCGCGCCCTCAGCAATAACAATTGGGTCATTTCCAACTGCAGAAACAAATAATTGCAATGGTTCTATATCTGTTTTACCAACAGGAGGACAAGGGTCTTACACGTATTCTTGGGATGATCCATTGAACCAAAACACACAGACCGCAACGAACCTTTGTGCGGGGCCTTATACAGTTACAGTTACCGACGAAGCAGGTTGTCAAGCGTCTTTGCTAATAACAGTAATTGATAATACGGTTGGTTTAGCAGGTATTCAACTTTCTGACATCAAATTCTATCCGAATCCTATCGAGAATGAGTTAATAATTGAGTTTCCTTTGTCGAGTAAAGCTGCAACGCTTAACGTATATAGTTTGTTGGGAGAAGAGGTTCGGTTAAAAGAAGATGAGATTCACTATTCTCAAGAAAGTATTTATGTGAATACAGTGCGTTTACATTCTGGAATTTATTTAATAGTCATTCGCATCGATGAAACAATTCTTCGATTTAAAGTGATTAAGAATTAATCTTAACCCCATCGTATAACCAATCTCCTTGAATTTTTGTACAGGAGAATTCATCCAAAGGAATTTTAGAAGTTAACTTTTCTTTAAAAGGATAAAAGTTAACGTGTTCATCGAGCGTGTAGTAAAAGTACCGCTGACAAGGAGTGACAATAATCAAACGTTTTCGAGTGATTCTAATTAACTCTGACACACATTTTTCTTCATCTAAAAGATGCTCAATGGTGTGATTACACAAAACAACATCAAAAGAATTATCTTCATACGGCAACTGTTCTATATTTCCAGATGTAAACTCAAATTTAAAATCGCCTTCAGGTCTTTTTAAGTCAAATCCAAAAAGGCTTTTATTTTTTTTACTAGAAGCAATTTCATTGAGAATAAAACCATTACCACAACCAATATCAATAATCAATTCTTCTTTGTCTGCATCAATTGAATTTAGAATGGCGTCTATGCATCCTTGATTGAGGTCTGTCTTTCTATTTCTAGAAATAGTGTCTATGCTTTTATAAAATTCAGCGTATTCTTTTACAGAAAAACCGTAAACATTTGATTTGAAGTTCATCACTTCTTTAATATTTTTTCCTCGAAAAGCAAGGTAAAAAAAAGGATACATGAAAATTTTAGAGTCTCTAATAAATGGCGGAATGAGCTCATCCATCACAAAACGGATGCTATTTGTCAGGCGTCTATTCATGTTTTTTGTACAAACCTTTTACGTGGTTAATTTTAATTTTAATTAAGTCAAAACCCATTGAAAACCCATGTTTCAGAACACTAACTGAGTTTCCGTCTTGACTTCTAAGTGAAACGGGAATTTTTTTGATGTCGTAATTTCTTTTCAATGAAATATAAATCAACTCGACATCAAATGTAAAACCTTTTAATCTAGAAACGTTAAATAAATCGTTTGCAACTTCTTTTTTAAATCCCTTAAGACCACATTGTGTGTCCGTTATACCAGTTGTGATAAACCGGCCGACAATAAATGTGAAGATTCTACTACCAAACCGTCTTTTATTGGAAACTTCAGAAAAATAATTGGATGTATCTAAGCTTCTATCCCCAATTGCTAAATCAAATTCTTTGAGCGTTAAATAGTTAATAATCGTATGGATGGCTTTTCCTTCAAATGGGATATCAGCATCTGTGTAAATAATTATTTTTCCAGAGGAAACTTTAAATCCTTCTTTAATAGCAAAGCCTTTACCTTCATTTTTAGAATAGGTAACAAAGCGTGCGTTATTTTCTTTAACAATAGCAGCAAGGTCAGCTTTTTCTGTTGAACCATCATTGACAACAATCACCTCTGCATCTAGTTTTGCATCTTGTAAAAAATGCATCAAATACGGCAAGTTCTTCGCAAGAGCTCCCGAAGAATTGTAACAAGGTATGATTATACTTAATTCCATCAATTAGGGTAAAAGTAAGAATATATATGAAGTACTTGCGCAGGAATAATTTGTTACTTTTGAAAACAATGAACGAAGAATCGAATAAATCACCTTTCTTGATTTCAAAAAATTGGCAAGTAATTGCTATTTTACTTATCGTTTCCGTTGTCGGTTTTTATCAAGTTTTCTTTTATCTAAATCCTACCAAATGGGATATGATAGATGTCTTTTTACCTTGGAAACACCATGTTGCAACTTGTTTGCAAAGCGGTCATTTACCTATTTGGAATCCGTATCTTTATTTGGGCTCTCCAATAAATGCAGACCCGTCTAGTGGTGCATGGTATCCAACAACATGGATCATAGGTTATTTTAAGGGTTATTCTGTTTTCACCATTGGCCTCGAATTGTGGTTACATGTTTTCTTAGCAGGAGTTGGTTTTTACAAACTCTCGAAAACACTTGGTTTGAGTATGTTTTTTGCACTTTTAGCTGGAGTTTGTTACATGCTTTCAGGTTTATTTATCGGAAACGCTCAACATTTACCCTACATCATTAGCGCGTGCTGGTTACCTTTTGTGATGCACTATTTTTTGAGAATCATTTATCATAATCAATGGAGAGATGTCATTTTAGGAGCACTTGTTTTGTTTTTGTCAATTACAGGAGGTTATCCAGCGTTTACGATTATTCTTTTCTATTTACTGTTGATCTTTTTTAGCTATTACTTAATTAAGAAAGAGAAAAGAAAGGGTTCAATTCAGCAATTAGTTGCCAAAAACACGGTGATGGTTATACTTGCCTTACTTTGTTCTGCAGCAATGATTACTTCTTTCTATCAAGTTTATCCTTACTTAAATAGGACAGCATCTTTTAGCATAGAAAGTGCTTTGTTTTCCCCCTTTTCTCCACAATCATTTATTTCTTTAGTTTATCCTTATGCAACAGCGGTTAGAATTAATTATTTTGATTCTGACCTTGCCATGAGAAATGGATATTTTGGACTCATTGCATTTTTTCTTTTCCTTATCGGAATGTTTCGCAAGAAGCCAACGAATATTAAAATCATTTTTTGGTTTGGAATTTTTTCACTTGCAGCATCAGTTGGAAGATACCTTCCCGTTCGAGAATTTCTTTTCGATTATGTGCCACTGATGAATGTTTTTAGATTTCCAAGTGTATTTCGTTTGTTTTTTATCATTGCTGGAATATTGGTTGGCTTACATTACCTACAGTCAATTGTTGAAGATGAAAACCGCTCAAAAAGACCTCTGTTTATTTTTGGGCTGGTCAGTTTTTTAGCCTTGGCAATTACTTTTCATATTGCATTGAACCACGAAGCATTTAATCTTTACGGATATTTCAAAGAGAATCTATTTTCCCCATCTGCATCTTTAGATTTTTGGAAGAACATCGCAGTTCAAGGAATTTTTCAGTTGTGCGTGATTATCTCTTTCCTTATTATTCTCTGGAAAGTGAAAAGAAAGGTACTTTTTCAATTCTTACTTTTATTATTGGTCACTTTTGACATGGTTGTGGCTACTCAGTTAAATGCTGCATCAACTGTTTATTCTCATGAATGGTCAGGAGCGGAATCTGATGCCATCATCAAAGACCTTCCACAAGGATTTCTTTTACCTGAAGACATAACGATTCTTGAGTCAGAAAAAAAAGCTTGGTTGCCACAACAGTTTTGGAGAAACACGGGGGTATTAACTAGAAAAGTTGTTTCAACAGGCTTTAATTCTTTCAACCTAACACGGTATGAAAAATTGCAAAACGAGCGAATATTATTTTATAATGAATTGAAAAATAACAAGTTATTACTTCTTTCGGACACACTTCTTTCAGGAAAAACCTTCTCAGCAGATAGTGCCTATTCTTCAGAGTATTTGTTTTTAAACCAGAATGACTACAATGAATTATCAAAAAAAGCGATGAGTCATTCAGGAAAAGACACTGCAAAATTAGTTGATTTTGGCTCCTTCTTTTTTACAGCAAAGACAATAACAAAAGAACCACAAATGCTTACCTTATTTCAACAAAATTATCCTGGATGGACTGTAAAAGTAAATGGAGTTGAAACTAAAATAATTACTTCTAACGAAAATTTCATCAGTATTTATTTGCCAAAAGGAGTAAATAAAGTGTTTTTTGAATACAAGAACAAACTTGTTTCTATTGCCTTTTGGATTGCAGTGATGACACTTCTTATTATGGCAACATATTTGCTAATTGACTTTCGAAATAAACGAATTAATAAAGAATAACATGAAAATAATTTTAACTACTCTACTACTTGCTATCCTTTTTCAAGGGTATTCTCAGAATATTAGCGACAATAAAATAACATTTCAATATACACAATTACCTCTTGTTAAAATAGAGAAAGTTTTTCAAACGTATGAAACTCGTGTTACTCACGGGTACTTATCGTCTAATGAAGACAGTTTGTCAAATTATGCACTTCGACAAGAAATGGCTCAACAAAATTATGAAGCAGCTCTTGTCAATTATCGACGGCAAAAGAGAAATAGTCTGACACAATATTATAAATCGATGGCAGCATGGGAAAAAAGTGTGAATAGCGGGGTTTTGGCTGTGAAACCAGTGAAACCAAAAATGCCTCATTTACCATCTTATCAAGAGGTTGTTCAACCAAGGCTGAACTCTCCAATGTCAGACGAAAAAGTAAAACAAGCAATCGACATTCAAGGTTTTAAAAAAGGATTAGGAGGTTCTATTTTAACAATTGACATTCAAGCCATCAGAAATATTAGAATTGTCCAAAAGAAAAGCGGCAGTGGCAAGAGTACAAAATATAAATATGACTGTGAATACTCTCTTCCTGTGTTGATTAAATTTGAAACACCTGTTGATGGAGTGGTACTTCAAGAAGTTATTTTACGCAATGTGCAAAAGTATAAAATGAAAGATTTTAAGAGCCAGTATGATTTCAAAATTTATTGGTTAGAAAGTCAAGAAATGTTTTATTCTGAATTAGAAAATTATGCAAGAACAAAGGCTATTAAATTTGCCAATGAATACATTAACAATCAGTTGGGGTTTGTTACTAAAAGTAGAAAAACAGAAATATACACCGTAAAGAAATTTAAGAATTATGATTATTCAGACCTTACCAATGCTTACTCTACAACAGTACAATCCTTGAGTTTGGTATCGAAGGACAAAGAGCATAAGGGAGCAAAAGCAAAACTGGAAGCCGCGTTGGCACAGTGGAACGAAATCATGATGGAAAGCAATAGTTATGATAAGAAAGCAAGAATCAATGATAAGGTTTCTGCCATGATAAGATGTAACATTGCTGAAATTCAATTATGGTTGAATCAATTTGATGAGGCCCAAGCAACCTTAAACTTAGCAGAGAATGCTCGTGTGCTAAAA
>DQTF01000098.1 GCA_015662935.1 Crocinitomicaceae bacterium
ACCGTAGATACTTTGGTAATAAGGTTTTTGATAGATTAACACTTGCAATTGCGAAATCTTACTGGTAATTTGTGGGGGAATCAGATTATTTTAACTTTCTATTGTTCCAATTCCATTTTTTAATGAAACATAAGAACGACTGCGAATAAGAATTAAACTACTTTTAATGTTGAGACTTTTACCGTTTTTATTTCAATCATTAATCCGGCAAAACTTCACATACAAAACCCTTGTTTTGCATTAGCTGAATGACACCTTTCTCTAACAGTTTAGAGGAAACAACGCGAAGTACATTGTCCAAATATTCAGTATCTACCGACCACTCTGAAATGCATGGATGCAAGTTAAATAAGGGTGCCATCCATTCAATTAAAGGAAGGCAACTAAGATTTGTTTTAAACACCAATACATTCATATTTGTTTACTTTTTCTTTTTGAATTGGTCATTTAAAGGATCATATTTAAATACCTCATCCAAAGTAACATCAAATACATTGGCAATTCTAACGTAGGATAATATTTTCCGCTTTCGATGGCTGCCACAGTCTGTCGAGTAACTCCCATCTCCCAACTGTTGTTGAGTCATTTCACCTTTTAAAAAACGTAACATTCTTATTTTGAATATGGTCTTTGCTCATGTTAAACTCATTTTTTATAGAAATAGATTTTCCAAACTTCGCTCATCAGTCCTTGCCAATAAACCACATATCACCACATCACCAATTACCTTGTAAGACTTTTCATATATTTACGACTAAAATAAAAATTCAACCTTGAAAGGAAAACTGAATAACAACAATTTACCCTAGGAAACAAAACACTAATAATAAGAAATGAAACAAGGTTTTGCTGTAATTATTGCCTGGCCGGATACGCTTTGTAAACAAGCAGGTGCATGGTATGATTTTGTCATTCAGCCAATTGGATTTGGAACGAATGGTTACTATAAAGCTGGACATGCTGCGATTGTAATGGTTAATTCTGAAGGAGATTGTTCATACTACGATTTCGGTCGTTACCATTCTCCTCATGGACACGGACGAGTTCGATGTGTTAAGACAGATCACGATTTAGAAATTAAAACAAAAATCTGCTTTAACGAAAATGGAAACCCAATTTTAAGAGGCCTGTTTAATGAGTTAAATAACAATCCCTCTTGTCATGGAGAAGGTTTGCTCAGAGCGGGAACCATTGCCGTCGATTTTGATGCCTGCATGAAATACATTAATCGTCTTCAAAGCAGAGATTATGTTCCTTATGGTCCATTTATTAAGCCGGGCACTAACTGTTCTCGATTTGTGAGAAGTGTAGCTCGGGTCGGAACTAGAAGTCGCGTTCAAAAAGTGAAACTTAGCTTGGCTTGGATGCTAACTCCCTCTCCTATTTGGAATATAAAAACAGTCGGAGAACACATTGTTGAGAAAGAAATGGTAATAGAAAATGCAAATTCAGAATATGAAATTGCCTAAAATTTTAAAGCGGCCAACATTACCGAGTAATTTACCAAGCACAGCAAAATGGTTGTCGGGTGAAGGAGCTGGTTCTTGGTTTGTGATTAAAAAAAACACACAAAACTATACAATAACTCGCTATTCTCCTAATGGAAATTTTGAATGTGAAAACAACTTTCCCCCCCCTCCTAATTTAGATCTTTCAAAGGAATATAATGTAACTTATCCTTCTCACTGCTCTATAATCACAGTTGTTCAAAATGAGAAAAAAATAAGACTAAACTCACTCCCTAAATAAGTTTTTTGTGTTTTAATTGAGCTATTAGTTGGTTCAACTGGTTGATGTCTTCAATTAAATACGAAGCCGATACTGTAGCACCAGAAACTCCATCAATATTCTTTCCTAATTCAAATTTTCTTCGATGCCCATTAAATTGTTTCAGCCAACTTCTTCTACAAATTTCGTAACCGTATTCTCCACCATAATTTTCTATTTCTACTTTGAGAATGTTTAATTCTGTGTCAAAAACAATGATATAATCAAAAGTTTCATACGAATCGTCAACCGTTTCTGTTGGCGCACTGCAACCTCCAATTTTGCACCCATGAGAACTCGAAAAACTTGCGTATCCTAACAATTTTCCCTCAGAATAAATCCCTTGAAGGATGTTTATTTTTTCGTAAGACTTTTCTACCTCAATCGTTTCAAGAATAAGCTCCGTATTCTTCCATAATTTAGCAACAATTTTCTCCATTTTTTTCTCTGGATTAGAAAAAGATAGGATGATAAAAAGTCCTATTAAAGCGAGAAGTGTTTTGTGAAAAAAATTCATAAATCTACTTTTTAAAACCAATAACCAAAACCAATATTTAACAATCCTGTTGGTCGAGGATTTGAGCCATTTTTGAGCCATTGATAATCAAACTTAAAAATAGTTCCCGCTGTCAATTGATATCCAATACCCGCCGTTAAAACTTCACGGTTGTAAGAATTATTTTTTACCATGTTTCTATCTAATTTATAATGAGTATCATAATTTTCATACCTAACAAAAGGAATCAGTTGCGGATATTGCTGGTTTTTCTTCAGTGAATGTTTATAGGATAATTCACCATAATACCCCATTATTTGTTGACCTAAAGTTGAAGATGTAAAAGTATTATACTGTTCGGTGTTTGACACAGAAGCAAGAACACCTTCTGCTCGTATTGTGAAGTTTTTGATTGAATAATCTAAATTAACAGCCACAATGCCAATGCCAACAGAAGAACTATCTGCTTTAGCAACTGCTATTGTACTATCTCTATTTACACCATCATATAATGTGCTTTCAGAATTTCCATAATAACCAGAAACACCAAGACGTAAACCATTGACTCCAAAAAATGTTAACTTACCTGTTACGGAAGGTGTTCTCACAATTGCTTTCGCAGCTTTTTGGCGTCCACCTCTCAATCCACTTTTGCCCGAAAATTTGGCTGAACCATCAAACCCTTTAAAACCATTGACAACAAATACTTGATATTTTACACTTACTGGTTTAAGTAAGCCATGAAAACCTAGTCCCAACTCCCTCCAAGTAGAAGGAATTACATATTTATCAACCGAAGGACGCTCTACACCATTAAATAATGTGGGTTCGTGAAATTCATTTACATATCCCATTGGTATAAGTAAGACGCCTGCCTTAAAATTAAAAGTCGAATTAAACTGGTAATTAACAAATGCTTGCTCTATGGAAACCTCATTTATATGCTCTATTTCCATTTCAGAAAAAAACTGAAGTTTTGAATTGAAACGATAACCAGTATACAGAATTAACCGGTGTAAGTCTGCTGTGCCATTTTTAAACTTTCCTTTTTCAATAGGAGCATTATAGTGTGCTTCACCATAACTGCCAATTGAAAAACCTTTACGATTATTTAAGAGTATTCGTTTAAAACCAGAGTCTACTGTCGTATCTGTATATACTTGAGAGTTAGAATAAGTGATAATAGAAAGAGCTAAAAGTAAGAGAATTTGTTTCATTTTTATTTCTGTTTATGTTTTTTTACACCACAAAGGAAGTGAATCAATCCTCTTTTCACAATACCATAAAAACGTTATTTAGAAGCTTTCTAAATAAGGGCGCTATTTTATATATTGAAGAAATGCAAACCAAGGTCTGGTTTTTAGGTAGCTAAAGTCATGTTGATTCTCATAAGCTTCTTTTTCAAAACTAATGTTACGGTATCCCTTTCTAAACATCGCAATGTAATACCAGAAAATAAAACCAATGAAAAGGAGTTCTAATTGCTGTCTAAAATGAATTTTCTCGTGATTGATTAGCACATCAAAATTCTTAATTGATTTATCTGCAACAAAAATAAATGGAAAAATAGCTAATCCATTAATGTCAAATTTGACAAAGAATATGCGCTTGATTAATTGGAGGAATTTGGGTGCTTGAACAATCATTCTTTCTTTAGAAATTTTATTCTTAGCTCCGCTAAAGTTATTTTATCTCCAGGTTTGACTATGCTAATCACTATACTTTTAGAAAAGGAGTTTTCAATCGTTGGAAATGAAAAATTATATTTCCCCTCTTGGTATTTTCCCAATTTTTCTGTGTAAAAGTGAAGAAGAGGTCTTTCGTGCCAAAAATAATTTTGGGTAGAATCATCAATGCTAATGTGAATTTTTGTCGTCATTTCTCTATCAAAATCCGATTGAAAAGAAATAGATAATAAGTTCATTCCATCAAAATTAATGGAATCAGATGGGGTAATTTCCAATAAAATCAGTTCTTCATTATATTGAAAAGAAACTTCTCCTATGCTAAAATTCTTTATGAGATGATAATCTGTTTCATCCACACTTTTTCTCCATAAAACACCGTTAAACTGTTCATCTGTTTCCATAAAAACAGACCAATACATCTCTTTATTCATATTTACCCAATGGAGAATGTAATTTTTATACTGATAAGTTTGAGTAACTGTTAAAATTGATAAGAAACAAGTGACAAGAAACACCGGTAGTACAACAATCTTACTCATTCGGTTAATTACAATAGAAAATGGGATGAAAAGCAAAGAGTAGTAATCAATAAAGGGTCTTGCTCCATAACTACAACCATACCCCCAATCATGCCATGAAGAAAATACGAAATTAATAAATAGCAAAAATAAAATCCAAGTCAGAGATAGATAATACTCTTTTTTAAGGATCATTACAACACTCGCTATAACACTCAAAAATAAAACAGGAGCGTACACAAACAGTCCTTTTTGGTAACTAAATAATAATTCAAAAAAAGCTGGCTGGAGAAAATCAAATCCTTCATTTTGGTAAGAATAAATGATGAATTCTCCAGTTTGGAGATACCAAAAACCAAACTGAAAAGAGACGAATAATCCAAAACAAATAATTCCAAATATCAACCCTTTTCGGTTTTTAAAAACTAATTCCACGCCAAACTTAAAATCAGCCCAACTACCTGCAAGAAATGGCAATGAAAAAAGAACAAGTATATTAACTTGACGTAACAGAAAAATGAATCCCAATAAGCCACAAGCTATAATAAAATAGGAGATCTTTTTTTTTGTAAAAAACAATTTACAGACATAAATGAATAAACTAATAGCAAAAAATGAATAAACATGACTCATCGCTGATTCATTAGCCGTGTAATGTATAACTGAGGTAGAGAACACTATTAAAAGTTGTATCCATATTATTATGCTGCGTTTCGTTTTATATAAATTAAGTGTTTTTCTGAAGAAAATTAACCCAAGGAATAAATAAAATATAGTGGAAATGTAAATTGCTATTTGAAATTCATTTTGATACCCATCTGTAATTTCGTCCGTTCTTGTAGTAGAAAAATAGGCTAAAAAGAAAAAGGGACTCTGTAAGATAGCTGTTCCACAAGTGTATTTATTAATTGTAAAGTCTTTATATTTTTTATAAATCCCTGTTTTATTTGTTGCATAATAAATTGAACTAGAATCCGAGAATTTAACATCCTTTCTATTTATGTCGTGACGAATAAATGAAGAAGGTAAATAATCGTAATAACCCACTCCATCAGCAAACCCAATGTGGTCATCATGCTGACCAATAAAATTATTTACAACAAATAGTAATGAAATAATTATTAATAATTCAACAACGAACAAACTAAAGAATGAGACTATTTTATTCAAAATCAACGCCTTGTTTTTTTAATGTTTTGCCAACAAACCAAGCGAAGAATGCGAGGTAGGCGAAGCAAACAACAGGAAGCCAGTAAGAGTTATGAATTCCTATTTCATCTCCTAAATATCCTTGGATCGGGGGGATAATTGCTCCTCCAAAAATCATCATAACAAGTAAAGACGAACCCTTGGTTGTTTGATCTCCCAATCCAGCAATGGAGAGAGAAAAAATACAAGGCCACATAATAGAACAGAATAAGCCTCCGCTGACAAAGAAAAGAACCGCGGTAAAGCCTTCAGTAAACATGCCACAAACCATCATTATTAGTCCTAATAAGCTAAAAACAATCAAAGAAAGTCCCGTTTTATCTCGAGTTACAATCAACGTAAGAATCAACAACAAAACAAAAGGCCAGTACTGATAAAAATTAGAAACATCTGTTCCCATCAACCAATTCGAGCCAATGATGACTCCAAAAGCAACAAATGCAATTATGAATTGAAGCAATACTTTTTTCTTCCCCGAAATATTAAATACGCCGATACTTTGCAACCATCTTCCAATCATTAACGAACCCCAATACAATGAAATGTATTGTGCTGTATGTTCAGGTTTCATCCCTAAAATATCAGGTTGTTCCATTAAAGAAGGTAGATTACTCTGTATCGAAACCTCTACTCCAACATACACGAAAATGGCTATCATACCCAAAATTAATTGGGGGTATTTGAATACAGATTTACTTTCTTTTGTTGTTACTACTTCTTCTTTTGAAGCACTATTCAAATTTGGTAGTTTTGCACGAGATAATATAAATGCAAGAACCACAAAACATACTGTGAGAATTATATAGGGTAATTCAACACTCACAATTGTAACACTATTTGTCTCTTCTCCAGAAATTTTTCCAAATATCAAAGAATTAAAAATAATTGGCCCTAACATCGTCCCAATACTATTCACTCCTCCAGCTAAACTTACTCTGTGTGCACCTGTTTTTGTATCTCCCAAGGCAATTACATATGGATTTGCAACAATTTGCAAAAGGGAAAATCCTATTCCAACAGTAAACAGAGAAATAAGCATTAACCAAAATGAACTTAATTCTGCCGCAGGAACAAAACCTAGTGCTCCAACTGCTGATATTAACAGACCTCCTATCAGTCCTTTTTTAGAACCGTATTTTTGTAAGGGATCTTTACCGAAGGTTGATAATAAAAAATAAATCAATGACCCAACAAAGTAAGCTGTATAAAATGCAAATTCAACCAATTGAGATTGCCATTGAAGAAGATCAAACTTCTCCTTAAACAAGCCTATTAAAATCGTGTTTGAAGCAGCAACAAACCCCCAAAAGAAGAACACAGTTGTCAATGTGCTTAATGCACCATAATTAGTTTTTTGCAAAGTTTTCTCTGTCATTGTAGAATGATTTAATGCTACAAAATAAAGAGAATTATCGAGAAGAAGCTGGAAATAAAAAAAGAAACAGTAGAGAAAGCACAAAACTTTCTCTACCGTTCACTTCTAACTAAAACGTGAATGTAAAATTCACTAACAAGCTTCGCCCTTGACGGTTAATTTTCATAACGTCTAAATGTTCGAAATAAGGAGTGTCAAAAATGTTATTCAATGATAAATTCACTACACACTTGTATTTTTTGACAGTAAATGTTTTTCCAACAGAAGTATCAAACACATTGAATTCACGGTAGAGCGTTGTGATTCATATCTTCTCCATAAGAGAAAGAGCTGGAGGAGAAGAGTAAATCTTTGTAAAGGCGCATCTTCTTGCTTAATTTATATTCTCCTTGAATAAAAGTATTGAGTAAATAGGAGTACTTTGTTAATTCATCAGAATAGATGCTTGTCAAAGTTTTTCTACCTGCGATTGTAATAACAGAAGAGCAAATGTAATCAAATCTCATTCCGACGCTTATCTTCATTTTTTTCGTTAATAGAATTTTATCAGAGCAGCAAAAAAATAAAAATGCCTCATGGGGTTTTCTCTAACCTCAACAGCAAAGGCTATAAAGAAGGTGTTCAATTGGCTGAAAAAACATGTTAGAGCGGTTGGCTTTACAGGTTCTATTCGGGAAAGGAGAGCATTGATGGATATTGCAGCTAAAAGAGAAGAGGCAATTCCTGTTTTTGCAGAAATGGGAAGTGTGAATCCTGTGGTGGTTACTCAGCAAGGTTTAAATAGTAAATCAGACTATTTCCCGAGTTTTATCGAAAGAAATAATGAAGGTTGAATCGTCTTGCATGTTGCATCCTGCTGTTAAAATATTCATTTTCTCGATTAAAAAAGGAGGTGCTGAATCAAGATGGTGCAGACCGATTGACAGAACCTTTTTCTGTGAAAGACAATTTTGCAGAACAAACGGTTGTGATGGTCCGTGGAAAAGTTGCGTTGGAGAATGAAAAAGTGCAACGAGAGATTTTTGGACCATTTACTGTGATTGTCAAATGCCCCAGAACAAGAATTGATTGATGTGATTAAACAACTAGACGGGTAACTAACAGGGACAATTATCGCTGAACAAAAAGAACTTCCTTATATTCAAAAAATTATTGATGCTTTGGAACAGCGAGTAGGACCCTTAATTTTTAATGGTGTTTCTACTGGGGTTGAAGTTTGTCCAGCAATGCATCATAGAGGACCTTATCCCGCGTCTCAGATGCACGATTTACAGCAGTTGGCTTGCATTCGATAAAAAGATGGGAGACCTATAGTTTTTCAGGACTTTCCTGAGTGAGAATTCTATCCAACATTCGAACTAGCCTTCTCTTCGACTAAATTCAACATTGACTTTATTGTTTTTACAATGGCCTTTGTGTCAAATCCGCAATCTGCCCATAATTCTTCTTGCGTTCCGTGATGAACGTATTTGTCGGCAATTCCTAAACGAACGACTTCTGCAGAATATTTTTGATCAGCCATAAATTCGATAACGGCAGAACCAAATCCACCCATCAAACATCCATCTTCTATCGTAATGATTTTGGAAAACTTAGAAAACACTTCGTGAAGCATTACTTCATCGATTGGTTTCACAAAACGCATGTCGTAATGCGCAATCGATGCTCCTGATGATTTTAATTCCTCAATTGCTTTCTGTGCAAAATTACCCGGGTGACCAATCGTTAAAATAGCAATATCGTTTCCATTGGTTAACTTTCTGCCGGTTCCTACTTTTATTTTTTGCAAAGCAGTTTTCCATTCTGTCATTACTCCTTTTCCTCGAGGGTAACGGATAGAAAATGGTCCCATATTCTCATGTTGAGCAGTGAACATGAGGTTACGCAACTCAGCTTCATTCATCGGTGCACTAACCGTCATATTTGGAATGCTTCTCATGTAAGAAAGATCATAAGCACCGTGATGCGTTGCACCATCTGCTCCAACTAAACCTCCTCTGTCAAGGCAAAAAACTACGTTCAAATTCTGAATGGCAACATCGTGTAATACTTGATCGTAAGCACGTTGCATAAACGAAGAGTAAATGTTACAAAAAGGAATAGACCCTTGTGTCGCCAAACCAGCAGAAAAGGTTACAGCATGTTGTTCTGCAATACCTACGTCAAAGGTTCTTTCGGGCATTGCTTTCATCATGATATTCATGGAGCAACCCGATGGCATTGCTGGAGTAACTCCTACTATTTTATCATTCTTCTCTGCTAATTCTACAATTGTATGCCCAAAAACCTCCTGATACTTAGGTGGTTGTGGAGATTTAGGAATAACCTTTACAATTTCTCCAGTATCTTTATTAAAAACTCCTGGGGCGTGCCATTGAGTTGGGTTTCCTTCTTCAGAAAATTTATATCCTCCACCTTTCTTGGTGATGCAATGCAAAATTTTTGGACCTGGAATATCTTTTAAATCTTCCATTATTTTTGCCATTCCAATAACATCGTGACCATCAACAGGACCGAAATAGCGAAAATTTAATGACTCAAAAAAGTTACTTTGTTTAAGGATAGAACCTTTTAAAGCGGTTGAAATTTTAGAAGCAACTGATTGTGCATCTGGACCGAACTTAGAAATTTTCCCGAGCAAGCTCCAAACTTCGTCTTTTACCTTATTGTAAGTGTGCGAAGTCGTAATATCTGTCAAATAATCTCTTAATGCGCCAACATTTGGATCAATAGACATACAATTATCATTTAGGATAACCAGTAAATTGGCATCTTTTTCATAACCTGCATGATTCATTCCTTCAAAGGCCAAGCCGGCGGTCATTGCACCATCACCAATTATGGCAATGTGTTGACGTTCTTTCTCTCCTTTCAAATTATTAGCAACGGCCATCCCAAGTGCTGCAGAAATAGAGGTAGAAGAATGTCCAACACCAAAAGCATCGTATTTACTTTCACTTCTTTTTGGGAATCCTGAAATTCCGCCTCTAGTCCTGTTAGTTGGAAAAGACTCTTTTCTCCCCGTCAGAATTTTATGTCCATATGCTTGATGGCCAACATCCCAAACCAATTGATCATAAGGCGTATTGAATACATAATGTAAAGCAACGGTCATTTCAACTACGCCAAGACTTGCTCCAAAGTGACTGTTTCCAATTTCCGAAATCACATCAATGATGTATTGACGCACTTCATCAGAGACTTGTGGTAAGTCGTCTATGGAGAACTTCTTTCGAAGATCTTCAGGAACATTAATCTGTTCTAAAAAAGGGCCTGCTTTGTATTCTGACATCGTATTGTGTAAGCAAAATTAGTTGTTTCACAGAAGCTTAACAAGCTTAGGAGGGGTTTATTTTAATTTTTAGAGATTTTAACGTTTGACATGAATTCACTATAACCACCCAAAGAGTGTTTACCACCAAACAAGAAAAAACTTCGTAAGTAAGTTGTTTTCGTCTTTCATCCAACATAAAGGAGATCTCTTTTCTCCTAAAAATGCAGAAACACATTGTTTAAAAGCTTCTATTCCTATAAAATTTTTATCCGCTGTTGGGTTTGCTAACCAGTTTACTTTTGTAGGAATATAAAACTGGCATTTTTTGAATTTATCAAGTTGATTTAAAGAAATATAAAACCCTTTTATAGAGTCTGGACAAATCAAATTAAAGGAAGGTTGTTTTTCACCATACGGAACAAATAATTGTGCTTGAAAATGGACATATTGTTTCATATCATCTAGCTGGAATCCTTTTTTTTGAAGAATGGCCATCGTTTCAGGAAGACGTAATCGTGGAAGCTGTTTTGTTATTAACTTATCTAATTTATGACGAAGGCTATCATTTCTATTTGGACCAATCCAGTGATCAATCTCGCTAGATCCAACATTCGGGTCATAGAGGTAAAATTTAAATATGGCCTCTAAATGGATGGGTTTAGTGTTCTCTAAAAAAATAAAATCTAATTCGCCTAGGGTTATTTTCTCTTTCTGAATCTGGATGTTTTCATGAATATTTGATATCTGTTCATTATTTTTTAACTGATGTAACAGAAATAATTCTACTCGTTTACCAAGTCGCACCTTTGATTCAATAACTTGGTCATATATATTCTTTCGAGGAGAATCAATGATATACTGATTTAATTGAAATGTCTTACTATTATTCCAAAGTAAAGGAGAGGAGTTAAATCCATCATATTGCGCTTGTATTTCTTTTTGGGTTGACATTGATCTCAAATTTAGGCATTCTTTCGATTAAAAAAGAAGCAATTCTATTCAAATTCCCTATCTTCGCGTATTCAAATTACAACAACAATGAGCACAAAATATCCAACGTACAAAGGTTTAAACTTACCAGAAGTGACCAATCGTGTTCTGGAGCAATGGGAGAATGATAACATCTTCCAGAAATCTGTTGATACGCGCGAAGGAAAAGAACCTTTTATCTTTTTTGAAGGACCTCCTTCTGCTAATGGCCTTCCGGGAATTCATCACGTAATGGGTCGTGCAATAAAAGATATTTTTTGCCGATATAAAACCTTAAAAGGGTTTCAAGTAAAACGTAAAGCAGGTTGGGATACACATGGTTTACCTGTTGAGTTGGGTGTTGAAAAAGAATTAGGCATCACTAAAGAAGATATTGGAAAAAAGATATCTGTTGATGAATACAACAAAGCATGTCGTGAAGCAGTAATGCGTTACACAGATGTTTGGAAAGATTTAACCAACAAAATGGGTTATTGGGTAGATATGGATGATCCGTATGTGACTTATGATCCTAAGTACATGGAGTCTGTTTGGTGGTTGTTGGGTCAATTGTACGAGAAAAATCTCATTTACAAAGGATATACGATTCAACCTTATTCTCCAAAAGCTGGAACAGGCTTATCTTCTCATGAAATTAATCAGCCAGGCTGTTAT
>DQTF01000127.1 GCA_015662935.1 Crocinitomicaceae bacterium
ACAAAGATGCGGTAATCGGTAATCGAAGCCTAAAGTTCTGAACTCAGTTCGCAAAATTCCATAATCAAATGCCACATTATGGGCAACAAAAACGCAATCTTTGGTAAATTCAATAATGTCTTTTGCTATTTCAAAAAAACGAGGTGAATTTTCCACCATTCTATCACTGATTCCGGTAAGGTTCACAATAAAAGGGGGGATTGGCATCTCTGGATTGACCAATGTTTCATACGAATCAATCACTTTTTGACCATCGTGTTTATAGATGGCAATCTCCGTTATTTTAGAGTCTTTTGGGCTTCCACCAGTTGTTTCTATGTCGCAAATTGCAAAAAGCATGTGCAAAGATAGTTAAATTGAAGCGTATAGCTTAGAATGTTTTTATGATGGACTTTTGAACTTAACTGTCTTTTTAAATTTCACTATTCACTTTAATTCATCATTCATCATTCATCATTATCCATTACCTTTTCTAACTAAAACCAACCATTTTTTTACGAATTATCGACTTAAATCAATTATTACTCTTTATCTTTAACCACGAAAAACAATATCTATGGATAAGAAGACACAATTTATTTTTCAGTTACTTTTTGGAATCGTAATTATCGGAGCTGTGTTTTTTCTATCCTTTAAGTATTTAATGAAAGGACCTCCATTTATTAAGGTGTTAGCATTAGGCTTGGTGATAGGTACAAGTTATTTGGTAATAGAATTTTTAATAAGAAAAAATAAAGCAAACAAAAATGAATGATTTTAGAAGAGAAATGCCCGATTTTAACATTGATCCTAATAAGTTAGGTAAATATGTAATATTAGGTGTGTTAGGATTAATTTTAGTAGTGATGTTCTTAATGTCATGGCAAGATGTAGAACCTGGAGAAGAAGGATTTATTTATAGACCTTATGGTAATGGTGTTGATACAGGCTTGACATATACAGAAGGAACACAATTTATTGCTCCTTGGAACGAAATGATTACTTATAGTATTCTACAACAATCTAAAACTTATACGTCAACAGTGATGGATAAGAATGGTACTGATATTACTGTTGAAGTAGCTGTAAATTACTCTGTACAAAGAACAAAAAGTGCTCAGTTGCACTTAGATGTAGGTAGAAATTACATCGTAATTATTGATGATAAAGCGCAAGGTACAATTAAGGATGTCATTGGTAAGTATACCTATGAAGAAGTTTACAGTACTAAAAGAGGAGTTTTAGAAGGTGAGATGGCAGAAAAATTAAAAGTAGCTTTGAATGAAAATTTTCTAAATCTTGAATACGTTAAAATCAAAGATGTAGATCTTCCATTGGGGATTGCTCAAGAAATTGTCAACAAAGAAACGCAAAAGCAAAAGAATTTTACAGCCAAGGAAACACAAAAAGAACAGGAATATATAGCAAATGCAAGAATTGAGAAAGCAAGAGGGGATTCGTCTCTTGTGATTTCTGCAAGATTTAAGGCAGAAGCAATTATGTTGGAGGCTTCACAAATTGCAAAAAGTCCTGCTTATATCGAATTGAAAAAATGGGAAAAATGGGACGGAGTAGGTTCGCCTTATGGAGAATCTAATGTTTTCGGTGCCGGAGTATCTGTTTTGAAAGGATACAAGTAACAATTTTACAATTACTTAAGAAAAAAGATTTAATGATTGCCCACAATAGGTACAATTCATTAAATCTTTTTTTCTTACCTTCTCTAGTCATTGTAATTTCTTTCTTCAATTTTATCACTTAAATACTGAACAAACTCGAACTCATTGCCATCATCGTCCGCAAAATATTCTCTTGTTCTGAACTTCTCTTCTTGTCGAGGATAGTCTCGTTTGTAACCTGTATCTAATAATTGTTTGGCGATAAGGTCAACATCTTCGACTACAAATCCTATGTGGTTGATTCCTAGATCATCGTAATTCTCTCTTTCTAAAATATTCTCCCCATCAAATTGATTGATAGCAATGTATGTATTGTCATCTCCTAAATGAACCCATTCTCTTGTCTCATTACCTTTTGTTCTAATCTTAAAATGAGGAAACGCCGTTTGAAAAAAATGAATGGATCTTTGTAAATTCTTTACCGTTATATTGGCGTGTTCTAAATATATCTTTTGTGTTTTCATATTATTTGATATTTGTTTAGAACAAAGTTGAATTTTTTTACCTATAGTTTATTTCGATAATATCTATTTGTGAATAGTTTTTATTTATAACATATCTATGAATACTAGCAAAAAGTGTCATGTATTCCTCATTTTTTTTTAAGAATCAACTTAAACCTTCAATCATTAAAACATTGAACCATTGCCCTACCTTTCCTTCCTCCGCTTTCTCTCCTTAATAATCAATGATAATTCTCGGGTAGTTTGTCCAGTAACAGAAGTGTTTTCTTCTGCTCTTCGTATCAAATACGGAAGCACCTCTTTAACAGGGCCATAAGGAACATACTTTGCAACATTGTATTTTTCGTGAGCAAGGTTATAAGAAATGTGATCACTCATACCAAGTAGTTGAGCAAAGAAAATACGTTTATCATCACGAGAAATAGCATGTTCTTCCATTAATTCTGTAAGAATCATTGCACTTTCTTCGTTGTGTGAACCTGCGCAAAGAGAAACGATATCAATATTCTCTACGCAAAATTTAACGGCTTCATTAAAATCTTTATCGGTCGCTTTTTTGGTAGGTTGAATAGGAGAAACATATCCTTTTTCTTCAGCTCTGTCTCTTTCTTTCTCCATGTAAGCTCCACGAACTAATTTCATTCCGACAAAGTAATTGCCTTCTTTTGCTTGCTTAATTTGCTCTTGTAAATAAGCCAATCTATCGTGACGATACATTTGTAGTGTGTTAAAAACAATGGCTCTTTTAGCGTTGTATTTAACACTCATTTCAACAACAATTTGATCAATTGCATTTTGAATCCATGTCTCTTCGGCATCAACAAAAACAGGAACATCTGCAGAATGAGCAGCGTTGCAAATAGCATCTATTCTGTTAATTAGTTTGTCGTATTCTTGTTTGTCTTTGTCTTTCAATTCTGAAACTCCATTGTTGGCTTTATCCAATGTTTCAAACAAACAAACTCCTGTCATTTTAAAAACGGCAAAAGGAGTGGCGTCATTATTCTTTGCTTCAAGAATGGTTAAAATAATTTCTTGCACAGTTGCATCAAAATCTTCTTCTTTCGTTTTTCCTTCAATGCTGTAATCCAAAATAGTTTGAACATTGAATTTTTCCAATTCTTGAGAGGTTGACAATGAGTCTTTGATAGAAATACCACCACAAAACTGTTTAAAAATTGTCTTCCTAATAATTCCGTCTATTGGCAACCTCAATTTAATAGCAACATTTGTCGCCCATTTACCAATCTTAACCAATGTGCGATTGCTCACCATTTTAAATAGCCAATATGCTCGCTTTAAATCTTTGGTCGATTTACTCTTAAATGCAATTTCTGTATTGTCAAATGAAACCATGTCGTAAAATTAATTGCTTTTTGGAATTGAATAAGAATTCTACTCAATTTTATTTCTGACTTTTATTCGATAGGATTGCAATTCAAATCACTATTTTTGACTAAATTCTTGTACCCTACGTATGAAATACATCGACGCAATAGATTATCAACTGGAAATTGGAAGATTAGAAGAGTCCTCTTTTCCAACTTTGCTCCAATCTTATAGCAAAAGCAAAAAAGTGATTATTGTGGATGAAAACACACATGATAATTGCCTTTCATATCTTATTACAACCTTCGATGATCTAGCAGAGGCAGAGGTGATTTTATTACCTGCAGGTGAAGAAAATAAGCAAATGTCAATTGCTTTTAGCGTCTGGGAAGCATTAACAGAATACCAAGTTGGAAGAAACGATTTGATTATTAATCTTGGCGGTGGAATGATAACCGATATGGGTGGATTCATAGCTTCTTGTTACAAAAGAGGATGTGATTTTATCAATATTCCAACCTCACTTTTAGCAATGGTTGATGCATCGATAGGAGGGAAAACCGGAATAAACCTGAATCAATTTAAAAATCAAATTGGTGTTTTTTCTAACCCGAAATCAGTTTTTATTGACACATCATTCTTGCAGACATTGCCGCTTGAAGAATTGGAAAGCGGATATGCCGAAATGCTGAAACACGGATTGATATCTTCGAAAGATTTGTTCTTTGAAATTCTTGAGCAACTGGAGCATCCTACGGAATTATCAGAAGCGTTATTATTGAAGTCAATCGAAGTGAAAAATAAAATCGTTAAGCAAGATCCGCTAGAGAATGGTTGGAGAAAAGTATTGAATTTTGGTCACACAATTGGTCATGCGATTGAAGGTCATTTTATGGGGACGTTGAACATCCCTCATGGACATGCAGTTGCCATTGGAATGGTGATGGAAGCTTTTCTTTCTGTTAAGCATGGTAAATTAAGCGTCGCCGATTACGAAGAAATAGAACCTGCTATTCTGACTCATTACAAAATGCCAAATTTGTCAGATGAAGATATTCAAGGAATGATAGCATTACTTTCTAACGATAAAAAAAATAGTGAAGGAAGAATTAATTGTTGCTTGTTGACCAAAATAGGAGATTGCACAATTGATAATTACCTCCCCGAAAGTTATTTTATGGAAATGTTTATGCATTTCAAAAATTTGCAAATCAATTTAAACTAAGCGAATCAACTTATTGTAAATATTTTTACTTTCGAGTCGTTATATACTTTTAAACGTGAATGGTATTTAGTAGTAGTTTATTCTTATTGTACTTTCTTCCAATTTTTTTATTGGTGTACAGTCTTGCTCCTAAGATTTTAAAAAACTACATCATTCTTGCAGCTAGTATTCTCTTTTACAGTTGGGGTGCACCTAAATTTGTATTTGTCATTCTAGGTTCAACCATCATTGATTTTTATATTGTTAGAAAGTTGCATCAAGCGCTAGAAGAGAAGCAAAGAAAGTTGTTTCTGAGCATCTCTATTTTCTTGAATTTAGGATTGTTATTGTATTTTAAATACGCCAACTTCTTTGTGGATAATGTGAATGCTGTGCTTCATTCTTTCGGTGTAGAAGAACTTGCTTGGACTTCTGTCATTTTGCCAATTGGGATCTCATTTTACACCTTTCAGACCTTGACTTATTCAATTGATGTCTATAGAAAACTGCATACTCCTCTTGAAAAAGTAACGGACTACCTATTGTATATCATGTCCTTTCCGCAGATGATTGCAGGACCAATTGTCCGTTTTACAACCATTGCAGATCAAATTAAAGATAGAGCAGACTCTATTGATGATAAACTAATTGGTTTCTTTCGGTTTTGCATTGGTCTTGCTAAAAAAGTATTGATTGCGAACCTGATGGGAGAACAGGCCGACTTGATTTTTAACAGTGATTATAATTCGCTAAGCACATCAATGGCTTGGATTGGAATGTTGGCTTATACGTTTCAGATTTACTTTGACTTTGCAGGGTACTCTGACATGGCAATTGGTTTGGGGAGAATGATGGGGTTCCGTTTTCCAGAGAATTTCAATTCACCTTACATATCCAAAAGTATCACAGAATTTTGGAGAAGGTGGCATATTACCCTAGGCAATTTTATGCGAGATTATTTATACATTCCTCTTGGAGGGAATCGAGTAGATACGAAGTCGCGCTTATTTTTTAACCTTTGGTTCGTGTTCTTACTTTCAGGATTGTGGCATGGCGCATCATGGAATTATGTTATTTGGGGTGCCTATCACGGGTTGTTTTTAATTCTCGAAAGAGTGTTTTTGAAAAAAAAATTACAAAAAATGGGTAGCTTTCTTTCTACTTTACTTACTTTTTTGATTGTAATGTTTGGCTGGGTTATTTTTAGAATTGAAGAAACAAGCCTAATTCCGAGCTACTTTGAAAAGCTCTTCTCTTTCCGGGGGAATGGAGAAGTAGATACCATCGTTTCATTTTGGTGGGTACTTGGAGTTGCCGTTTTCTTCTCCTTTCTAACAGCATTCAAAAAAGGTAAAAAAATGGAGCATTCTTTTACCAAAGAATATTTTTCTACGTTTCAGTATTTTAGCTTTGCTATTGTTTCTGTATTCTTGTTTTTCTGGTCAGTGAGTTTTATTACCTCTACAGGCTTTAATCCGTTTATTTATTTTCGATTTTAGATATGGAGAAAGAAAATAAATATATAACTTATATTAAGCACCTTTTTTATGTGGGAATCATAGGAGTGCTTTTTACACCTCTGTTGCAGATGAAATATTCATATTTCTCAGAGAAAGAGTTACACGGCGCAATTGAGGCAGTTGAGCAACCAAAATTATCAGTTGACTCGTGGCTTTCGGGAGAATACCAAAATCAATCAAATGATTATTTTAACCAAAACTTTGGTTTTAGACCTTATTTTGTTCGACTGCATAACCAATTTTATTATTCTACATTTAACGAACCAAAAGCAAGAGATGTAGTTGTTGGTAAGGATGATTTTTTGTTTGAAGAGAATTACATCAAAGCATATTTAGGAAGAGATTTTATTGGGAAAAAGGAAATCGAGGAAAAAATTCATAAGCTTGACATGTTGAAAGATACGCTTTCTAAAAGAGGAGTTGAACTGCTTATCGTTTTTGCACCAGGTAAGGGAAGCTTCTATTCTGAATATATTCCTGAAAAATATGAACCGGCTATTAAATCAACAACTAATTACGAAGTTTATCAAAAAAGCTTAGTCGCTAATGATTTTAATTTCATTGATTTTAACAGTTGGTTTCTAGCAATGAAAGACACTACTTCGTTTCCGCTCTTCCCGAAAACTGGAATTCATTGGAGTAAATATGGTGAATTAATTGCTGCTGACTCGATGATTAAATATATTGCAGACTTGACAGGAAGAGAGATGCCAGAAATAAGAATTAACGATGTTATAAAAACAGACATCATGTGGGATTCTGATAACGATGTAGAGAAAGGAATGAACTTGTTTTTCAACATCAAAGACCTTGAAATGGCGTATCCACAATTTGAAATTCTGCACAAAGACAAAACAGAGGCAAAAGTATTGACTGTAGCCGATAGTTATTTTTGGGGAGTGTACAACTGGGGATTATCAAGAGATGTTTTTGCAGAAGGTCAATTTTGGTTCTACAATGAAGCAATCTACCCTGACAGTTACGATCAACCGTTAAATGTAAAAGACATCGATATAATTACTGAAGTTGAAAAAAATGATGTAGTTGTTCTTCTTTCTACAGATGCCAACTTGTATAAGTTTGCTTTTGGATTTATAGATCAATTATATGATGCTTATTTCTTAAAGACTAATACTTCAACTCCAACAAACGTTCTTTGATGCTTTCTAGCTTTAGAATAACCGCAGAATAATCTTCCACTTGAGATTCTTCGGTAGAATAATCGGTTTGTTTATCCTTCAATGCATTTTTTGCACCGTCCAACGTGTAGCCTTTCTCTTTAACTAAGATGTAGATTTTGTCAATCTTGAGAATGTCTTTTGGCGTAAAAACACGGTTTCCTTTCTTATTCTTCTTCAGTTTGACTGATGGAAATTCTTTTTCCCAAAATCGAATCAATGATGTGTTTACATCAAACATCTTTGCAACTTCTCCGATGGAGTAGTACAGTTTTGTTAATTCGGATTCTTTAATTTGCGTCAATTCTCTGATTATTAGTTCTCGAAGATAGGAATTATTTAAACATTGTTCTTGAAATTGTCAAGGAATTATGTTTTTGATTCACGGTATTTAAGATGCCAAATCAAATAACTGATGTTGATGAGCATGAGTGTAATCCCAACAGAAAAGACAATTGGTATGGTTGCTATAGTGTTGTCATAAGTCAACATAGTGCTTGCAGAACCGAACATAATTCCCAATTCTAAAGCGATAAATAAAGTTCCTGCGCCAACTCCTCTTCTGTCAATGTGCGATAAATCAGCAGTCCATGCAAACAAGGTTGGACTTGTTATTCCAGTTGCGATTCCAAAAACAATTGCAGAAATAGTAAACTGTATCCATTCTGTCGAGAATGCTAGCAATGAAATACTCAAAAGCATGATACACATCCCAATCAATAATGTTTTTCTTCTTCCAATACTGTCTGACAAACCTCCAGAAAAGAAGCGAACGAAAATAGTGGATAAAGTATAAAACCCGAAAAACCAACCTTTGTTATCCAAACCAAAATACCCAGGTAGATCTTGTGTCACCACGAAAATAATACCTGAAGAAGTAACAGAAAGAAACATGACAATTGCGGCCGGCATGACGCTCGGTTCAAAAACATCGTTCCATTTTACTTTGAGTAAAGACAGTTTAAATTTCTGAGGATTTGGCAAGGTTTCTTTTACGAAAGAAATGAGAATGGCTGAAAATACTCCTAAAATCGCCGCAATGAAAAATAAATTTGTCAAACCTAATTCTGTACGGATGGGAGAAGCAAATATTTGCCCCACACCAAAACCTAATGAAATAAATACTCCCCAAATTCCCATTCCTTTGCCTCTTTTATGTTCAGGAAGAATATCTGTGACTAAAGCTGTCGCACCTGTCGGTAAAAAACCAGCACCAAATCCATGAAGAAAACGCAATAGCAAAAAATAAAAGACAACTTCGGTAATGGGATAGAATAATGTAGCAACGATACTGATGATAATTCCAATATACATCACTTTTTTTCTCCCAATAGTGTCCGAAAGTTTACCGGAGAAAGGTCTAGAAATAGCTGCAGAAATAGAGAATAGAAAAAAAATTAATCCTTTTCTATTCTCTCCTCCCATATTGGTAATGTACTCGTTCAATTCTGGTAAAAATAAGTTGAAACTCGTGATGAAAAACAACAGAGAAAAACAAATGAGCCAAAAATTTCGAGAATATCCTAAAATCACTGTACAAAATTACTTTTCTTTACGTTATAGAAGTATATAAAAGAAAAATTATGAAATATATCATCGGATTTTTTGCTTTTGGACTATTAGCAATCAGTTGTCAAACAGAGAAGGAAGTAAGTGTAGTTGTTCAAAAAGAAATGGCAAAATCCAGTTTTGAAGACAGCACGAAGGTTAAGAAAACGGATAGTGAATGGCGATCTCAGCTAACTGATATTCAGTACAACGTTCTTAGAGAAAAAGGAACAGAAAGAGCTTTTACCGGAGAATATTGGGACAATCATACTACAGGAACTTATACTTGCGCAGGATGCGGAACAGAGTTATTCTCTAGTGAAACAAAATTCAAATCAGGGACAGGATGGCCAAGTTTTTACCAGCCAATAAACACTAAAAATGTCGCTGAAATAGTCGATAATTCATACGGTATGCGACGAACGGAAGTTACTTGTGCTGTTTGTGATGGACATTTGGGACATATCTTCAACGATGGACCAAAACCAACAGGGTTGAGATATTGTATTAATTCAGCATCATTAAACTTTGTAGAAGACTAAAGTTTACTTTATTTGCAGTATGATTTTAGAAGCAACATTTGGAGCTGGGTGTTTTTGGTGCATCGAAGCTTGTTTGACTGATATTGAAGGTGTAATTAATGTTCAACCAGGTTATGCTGGAGGCAAGAAATCGTTGGCTTTTTACAACGAAGTCTGTAGTGGTAAAACAGGTCATGCTGAAGTGGCAAGAATTACTTTTGATGATGAGGTGATTTCATTTGAGCAATTATTAGAGATGTTTTGGTTTGTGCACAACCCAACAGAGTTAAATCGACAGGGTAATGATATTGGTTCACAATACCGTTCTGTGATTTTCTATCATTCTAATGAGCAGAAAAATCTAGCAATTAAATATAAAGATCGGTTAGACCGAGAAGGCGTTTGGGAAAATCCAATTGTGACAGAA
>DQTF01000206.1 GCA_015662935.1 Crocinitomicaceae bacterium
ATTGCTGGAGTTGTAACTGGACTTGCGTGGACTAGTGTTGGAGGAGACATATTATTTATCGAATCTTCGATCACGAAAGGGAAAGGGAAACTTACGTTGACCGGAAACTTGGGGGATGTAATGAAAGAGTCTGCAGTGATTGCGTTGGAATATTTGAAAGCGCATAGCAAATTGATTGGTTTGGAGCAAAAGGTATTTGACGAACATAATATTCATGTGCATGTTCCGGAAGGAGCAACTCCCAAAGATGGACCAAGTGCAGGGATTACGATGTTAACTTCGTTGGCATCTGTTTATTCTCAACGAAAAGTAAAGAAAAACCTTGCAATGACAGGAGAAATTACTTTGCGTGGTGATGTCTTGCCAGTTGGTGGAATTAAAGAAAAGATTTTGGCGGCTAAACGTGCGAAAATCACAGAGATTATCCTTTGCCATAAAAATAAGAAAGACATTGATGAAATTAAGCCTGACTATTTAAAAGGATTGACGTTTCATTATGTGAAAAAAATGGAAGAGGTTCTGAAAATTGCTTTAACTGATGAGAAAGTTAAAAATGCAATAGAATTGTAAAAAAAAAAGGTAGTGGCGGTCATGTACTGTCACTACCTTTTTTTGACTGTTTTACTTATCTAAAACCAATAGTGTTCTAATTCTTCCTCCCTTTATTCCATGGCATCATTGCTATTCCAATTCGCATATAACATTTATCAATAATCGCGGTGATAATTAATCCTGTGCAAAGAATAATAGGAATCAGAATAAAATTGGGAGAAAGGTAAGTCTGACCAAGAATAAATATCAATAAAAGTACTCCAATAAAAAATCGAAATTGTCTATCAACTAACCATCCTTTTTGAATACGAGTTAACTGATCCATTCTTAAGTCTTCGATGTGTAGTTCTAAGATAGAAATATCAAGTTTCCCTGATTCATTCAAAAGAGAATATATTTTCTTTGCTCTATTGCCACTTTGACAGACAATAATGATGCTTTTATCTCGGTATTGGTCTATGTCCGCTATTACAAACTTAGAAGAGGGTAGGTTAATTGAACCAGAAATGTTGGAGTCGGTAAACTCTTTCTGTTCACGTACATCAATTATTACTGCTTTAGATTCTTTTATTGCTTGGTTTGCTTCGCTTAAACTAATTGTCTTCATATAGTTGGATAATATATACAAATGTAATCATTGGTTTTGATAAAACTTTACTGCAAAAAAAAAGAGGGCGATAAAATCGCCCTCTTAAATATAATTAGAATTGTAAATTACTTTATTTTGTAAGTAGTAGTCTTAACAATTACACGTCTATTTTTAGCTCTACCTGCAGATGTTTTATTATCAGCAATTGGTTGAGTTTCACCATACCCTTGAGAAGACAAGTGATCTGCTTTAACACCGTGAGATATTAAATAATCTTTCACAGATTTAGCTCTTGATTTTGATAACTTCAAATTCAATGCATCTTTACCTTGACTGTCAGTATGACCTTCAATTGAAGCTTTCACTTCTCCGTGCTTTTTCAAAATGCCAGCAATCACATCTAAATCAGGATATGACTTTTTCATGATGACAGAAGAACCAGAATTGAAATAAATATGCTTAGAAGCCTTACGCAATGCAATAACTTCGTCTTCATTCAATACACAACCTTTTAAAGATTTTAAACCAGGAGTATCTGGACATAAATCATCTTTATCAGCAACACCATCTCCATCTCTATCAGGACAACCATTTACAGTTCCTTTTACAGTTGGGCAATCATCCATAGAATCAACTACACCATCACCGTCAGTATCTTTAGGCTCTTCACCTTTAGGACATCCTTCGTTAGCAACAATACCTTTAACAGTTGGACATTTATCTTTGTAATCAGCGACTCCATCACCATCTGTATCGATAGCACAACCGCTAGCATCTACAGCAACACCTTTTGGAGTTGTTAAACACTTATCGTTTGTATCTGGAACTCCATCTTTATCACCATCTAAAGCACAACCCATTGCATCAACTGCAACACCTGCAGTTGTTGTTGGACATTTGTCATCTTCATCAGCAACACCATCTCCATCTGCATCTCTAGCAGCACCTAGCGCTAAACTAGGTCCGTAAATGTAATAATATGCTCTTCGGCTATCATTTTCTTTCATTGGTACAACTGTCTTTTTAGTTGTAAAAGATCCAGCAAAAGCACCAATTGAGAAATACTTTTCTCCACCAGTTGCTGTAAAGCTTCCTGATACTGTTGTCCAACCACTTTCATCAGTAATCATTTCTGAAGACTTGATTTGAGGTGTTAAAGACATTGCTTGGTTGTTCTTTTCCGCTAACCTTTCTTTAGAGAAATATACACCTAAACCGTTTACAGCTCTTGCAGAATTTTCTGCTAAACTTACTTTGAAAGAAAAGTCATAATTTTGACCTGCAACTAAAGCAGTTGTAATCTCACCTTGTAAATATTCAGCGTATTTTTGATAAGAGTCTTCACCCATATCTTCCATGTTCAATAAGGTTTGTCCTAGGTGAACTCTTTCGTCAGCATAGTATGCAATTAAACCTGCATAGTTGCCTGTTGAAGCTTGAGTCCCCATAAAATTATCAGGAATTCCCGTACTTGCTTTTTTAAACTTATTGTTGAAGATATCAACAGATCCTCCATTTGCATCAGACCATCCATCAGCTTTTGCGATGTGCGTCCAGCCACATGATCCTTTTTTAGCAATGTTGAATTCAGGATTTTTGACTAAATTTTGAGAGATTGCTGCGAATGAAGTAACGCATGCAACACTTAAAATTAACTTTTTCATTTGTTTTTGGTTTTTTGTTAGTAAAAAATACTACAGCATAAAGATAGTAAAAATTAACATCTAGTTAGACTGACTTTAACTAAGTTTTAACAATTGACCCTTAATAAGCAGATAACTAATAATTCATAAAAAGTATAAAAGGGCTATTTTTAGTAGATTTCATGTAACTTTTTGCATTTTTTTTCGATATACTTATTTAGGTATGAAATTTGATTTTGGTAAATCAATAATTAACTAATTTGAATGGAAAAAATATACATTTCTCTCTTTTGCGTTACTATTTCAATGTTCAGTTTTTCTCAAGAAGAAGCTGAATCCTGTGCAAAACCATCTAAAAAAGTAATGAAATTGATCAACGCAGGTATCAACGCAAAAGATACAAGAACTGCTGTTGAGAGTTTTAATGCAGCAATTAAATTAGATGAAGAGAATGCTACAGCCTATTATGAATATGGAATGTACGCATATAATCAAGGCTTAAAGAATTATGATACTTACCCGAATCCAGCCAGAGGCGATCGAAGTTTTCTCAAAGCAGAAGAAATGTTGAGTATAGCGCTAGATTTGTGTTCTGATTTTCATGCGAACTGTTCTTATTATTTAGGTGTTATCAATTATACTCAGCAAGATAAAAGAACAGCCATTAAATGGTTTAAAGAATTTAAGAAGTTTAAACATTCTGATACAGATAGATATCCAGAAGATTTTACAAAAAAACTAAATGATGTGAACGAAGTTCTTGCCGATTTAGAACGAGACCAAAAAGTGAAAGAAAACGTGGTTCCTTTTAAACCGCAAATAGTGAAAAATGTGAGCACTTCTAATAATGAGTATTTCCCAATGCTTTCTCCCGATAATGAGCTGATTTTCTATACAAGAAAATTGGATAGAAAAAATTTAGGGGACATGAGGTCAAAAGTAGTCGAAGAAATTACTTTCTCTAAAAGAAAGTCCGTTTTGCAGAATTTTGATAATGGAGCACCATTAGCAAATCCTTTTAACGATGGTTCTTTTCAAAGTTATGGAGCTGCAACGCTTTCTGTTGATAACAAAGAAATGATTGTTTGCGCTTGTAAGAAAGAAGAAGTGTATGGTCAACCATACATGAATTGTGATTTATACATTACGACCTATCAGCGAAGTGGAGCGGGAGGAAACGACTTCTCTTGGACACCATTAGAGAATATGGGGGATAAAATAAATACGCCTGATGGCTGGGAAGCACAACCTTCTCTTTCTGCGGATGGAAAAACCTTATATTACACGGTGAACCGTCCAACTTCTCAAAATAATGATATTTATGTGGCAGAACGACAAGAAGATGGTTCTTGGATATCTCGTCCTTTTGGTGAAATAAACACGGCAGGCAAGGATAAGAGTCCTTTCTTACACCAAGATAGTGAGACACTTTATTTTGTTTCAGAATCAACGAAAGAAAGACCTGGGGTTGGTGGCTTAGACATATTTTATATAAGAGAAGAAAATGGTGTATGGTCCAAGCCTAAAAACATCGGGTATCCTATTAATTCTCCTGAAGATGAATTAGGGTTGTTCGTTTCTATCGATGGGCAGGTAGCTTATTTTTCTTCAAGAATAGGAGGTAAGTGGAATATTTATTCATTCGATTTGTACGAAGAAGCAAGACCACAGTCAGTGGCAATTCTCAAGGGAGAATTAAAAGATGAGAATGGAGAAGCAGTAGAAGATGCAACCATAGAGATTACTTACGAAGGTTCCGATGAAGTGACAGAAGTGAAAGTGAATGGGGACGACGGAAAATATGCGGCAATCATTAAAACAGATATCAAGCAAGATATAATGGTGACGGTAAAGAAAGAAGGTCATGCTTTTGATTCTAAACTGATTACAAAAGAAGAAATAGCGAAGGTTATCGATAAGCCTGCTGTAGAAAATAAGCAGAAACCTGTAAAAATTGGAGGAAATGATTTGGCAGTAAAAGAATTGAAAGTTGGAGAAGCTTATACCATCAATGATATTCTTTTTGGGACGAATTCCTATGAACTCAATAAGAAATCAAAATTTATTCTTCGTGGATTTGCTCGTTTCTTAAAAGAAAATGGATCTATCGAAGTGACTATTCAAGGTCACACTGATGACATTGGGGATGATGAAAAAAATATGCTTCTTTCTGAACAGCGTGCCCAAGAAGTGAAAAAGTACCTTGTAAGTCTAGGTATTATCGAAGGTCGTTTGTCTGCAAAGGGATTTGGTGAAACACAGGCGAAGTTCCCGAATTCAAATGTAATCAATCGTGCGAAAAATAGAAGAACTGATTTCGTAATTGAAGGAATGTAGTTGTTTGAGAACCAACAAATAAAGATATATTTGCAATTTGACGCAAACAGTATGTTTAAGAAATATAAAATTCAATTCTTCCTTCTTTTCTTTCTCCTAATTGGTGGGGTATTTATTCAAATACTCGTAACAAATCAAGAAAATGCGGAAAAACAAAGAATACAAGCTGAGTTACAAAAATCTCATAAAGAGGTAGTTTTAAGAATTGAAACAGGTATCAATGTTTATGCAACGGTTGTTTCTTCTATTCGATCTTACATCCGAAACAGTGAATCATTTCCTTCAGGATTACAACTTCAATCTTATTTAAAGGATTTGGTGGCTGAAATTGATTTTAATGATTCAATTGTTTTGTCATTTGTAGATACTTCTCATGTTTTTCAATACGTTGTGACTCCTTATCAAATTGATCCTGCAGGATTAGTTGGTAAGAATGTGAAAGACTTTCGAACAAAAAAAGAAATAGCTAAATTGGATGAACTGATGAAATCGGAAGAAATTCTCTTATATTCTCCTATCAATTTGCATGAAGGTTGGGCAGCTTTTCCTTTTGATTTTGCTGCAACTGATAACAACGGAATTGTTCATGGGTATATTGCTCCAGTTCTTAGTGTGAAATATTTACTTAGCTACTCCTATAAGTCCAATGATGATAGTTTATTTGTGCATCAGTTTTCTGACGAAAATGGGGTTGACTTCTCTAGAGAGGTTGTTTACGATAATACCCCTATTTATAATAAAAGAAGAGACGATCAATTTTATCTTAATTTCAACATCGACAAAAGTCAGTTTGTGTACAGTGATATTGATTTTTATGGACTTAAATTAACTATTGGAACGGCTTATAAGACCGAATTCATTCCGAGTAATAGGTTAGCATGGACAACCTATTTCTGGTACTTTTTACTTTGTTTTTTCACCCTAGTTTTCTTATTTCAATATGCTAAAAATAATAAGTTAAGATTGGAGAACAAAGAGGCACTTATCTCTATTGAAGAACAAAATATAGAGCTAGAAAGCAATCTTGAAAATACACAGGTATTGATTAAAGAAGTACATCATCGTGTCAAAAATAATATGCAGATTATGACCAGTTTAATGAACTTACAAAGTAATGAGTCTAATAATGAGGAAGTAACGGAGGTTCTAGAAGTTTGTAAAGGGAGAATTCAATCTATGGCGTTGGTACATGAAAAATTGTATAGTAATAAGAGTCTTGCTTCTATTCGTGTCAAAGACTACGTTGAACTTTTAGTCGGTTATATAGAACGTGCATTTGATTCCGAAAATTCTAATCCTGAAAAGAGATTGTTATTGATGCTGAATTATTTTTGAATACCAACACAATGATTCCGCTAGGATTAATTTTAAATGAATTATTGACTAATTCATACAAGTATGCTTTCAGAGATAATGCTTCGGAATGGATTGGAATAAATATTTTTAAGGAAGGTACAGCATACGTATTAACATATAGTGATAGTGGGCCAGGTGTTCCAGAGGGGATTAATCATTTAGAAAGCGAATCGCTGGGTGTGGAATTGATTCATATGCTTACTGAGCAGCTAAATGGAGATGTACGTTACAGTGGTGAATCATCAAATACTTATAAAATCAATTTTGAGAAGATTGATAATTAG
>DQTF01000001.1 GCA_015662935.1 Crocinitomicaceae bacterium
AGGGATAGATTGAGCAGTTAATAAACATCCAGTTTTTAACGGTGGATACAAATCCGAGTATTTTTTTACACTTGTCATACTCATTCTTTTATTTATTAAATCACGACTGATTTCTTCAGGTTTGGAAATTCCTGCAGCAATAACAAGCTCAGTAAAACTTTGTATAGTTTCATGATGATAGTTTGCTGCTCTTTTCGCTTTTTCTTTTACAACCAGACCTTTCATTAGTGATTGATTTTGTGTTGCAACACCAACAGGACATTTGTTGTTATTACACTCTAAAGCTTGAATACACCCTACACTCATCATCATTGCTCGCGCACTATTACATAAATCTGCTCCAAGTGCTAATACTCTAGCCATATGAAATCCGGTGACAATTTTTCCTGCAGCAATTATTTTGATGTCTTTTTTTAAATCAAAGCCTACTAATGTGTCATGGGCAAAAACTAATCCTTCTCGTAATGGCATACCAATCGAGTTGGAAAATTCTGGGGGTGCAGCACCTGTGCCCCCTTCTCCACCATCAATTGTAATGAAGTCAGGTTTAATTCCTGTTTTTAACATTGCTTTGCAAATGTCTATAAATTCATTTTTTTTGCCAATGCAAAGTTTAAATCCTACAGGTTTACCACCACTTAAGTCACGAAGTCTTTTGATGAAGAGCATCATTTCTACAGGGTTTGAAAATTCTTTGTGAGCAGGGGGAGAGTGTACAGCAATATGTGGTTCTACACCTCTAATTTTTGCTATCTCTACTGTGTTTTTGCTTCCAGGTAAAATTCCTCCGTGTCCAGGTTTTGCTCCTTGAGAAATCTTTAATTCAATCATTTTTACTGTTTCTCGAGTAGCATTTTCAATGTATTTTTCATCCGAAAAATTTCCTTCAGTATCTCGGCACCCAAAATATCCTGTCCCTACCTGCCAAACCAAATCTCCTTTATGTTTTAAGTGATACGGACTTATGCCACCTTCTCCAGTGTTTTGTGAAAAACCTGAAATTCGAGCTCCCCAATTTAATGCCATAACAGCATTTTTACTCAACGATCCAAAGCTCATGGCAGATACATTCAGCATACTAGATGAATAGGGCTGTTTACAGTCTGGTCCCCCGATTTCTACCCGCGGATATAGTCGCATGTCGTGATCGTGGGACGCATAAATTGTATGGTCCATCCACTCGTATCCATTTCTGTAGACATTCATTTGAGTGCCGAAAGGTGCTGTGTCATTAACATTTCTGGCTCTTTGGTATATGACGTTTCGGAAAATTCGATTAAATGGTCTGCCTTCTGTATCCGTTTCAACAAAATATTGCATGATCTCTGGACGAATCCCCTCAAGTATATAACGTCCGTGACCAATAATTGGGAAGTTTCTTAATATGGCGTGTTTTTTTTGAGTAATATCATATATTCCAATTAGGATTAGGGGGATGATAAAATAAAGAACGCCCCAAATTGGTGTTGCTAATAGAGAAAAAATAATAACAAAGGCAATTGATATAACTGCAAGTAGAATGAAGTTTTTTTTTGGATTCATTGGGTATATTTTAATTTTCCTTAAAGGAATAAAGGAATAGAATAATTTTGATTACTTATTGCACATTTCTTACCATAGCAAATTGTTTAATGTCATTGTCAAATAAATACAAACCACTTTTTTCGTTACCGATTAACTTGATCTTATCCAAGATTGTTCTCGCTTGAGCTTCCTCCTCAATCTGCTCGGCAACGTACCACTGTAGGAAGTTATGGGTAGCGTAATCCTTTTCTGTAAGCGCTATGTCTACTAAGTTGTTGATACTTTGGGAAACAAAGACTTCATGTTCAAATAGCGTTGTAAACATATCTTTAAATGATCCAAATTCAGTGTCTGGAGCACTAAGCTTTGATACTTGTGAATGACCACCACGCTCATTAACATAACGAAAAAGTTTCAACATGTGTTCGCGCTCTTCATCGGATTGGGCGTACATAAACTCCGCCACTCCTCCTAGTCCTTGTACTTCCGCCCAGGAGGCCATAGCTAAGTATATTTGTGAAGATTCTGCTTCTATGGTGATTTGTTTGTTAAGGGCTTTCTCTATTGCAGTTGATAACATGTTTTGTCTTTTTTTGATGATAAATTGATGAAGCAAAGGTAAAGCTTTCTGATAAATGATTATTATGCTATTTGAAGAAGAAAGTTTCATTTTCTTTTTATTAAATTGAGGTTGCTCCTGTTGCTTTTTATGAGCGTAATATCGGTTTCTTGTTTCAGTAAAATACCATAAATAGGGTATTGACAAGAAAATGGTTATGAGGTATGTTTGCTATTTAGAACCATTATAAATTACCTCATGTTTTTAATTTGAAAAGCCTTATTCATGATAGCTATAGTAATGTCTTCTTGTACTAGTTTTAATGATTGGCCTGATGATAAAAATCAAGCTGTTGGCATGGAATCAAAATTGATGGCGAATGACTTTTACTCAAAAGAATGGAAAAATTTAATAATAGAAATAAAACGTAAAATATCTATTAATTCGAATCGGTTAATAAACCTGTTTTTAGATTAATTGAATAGAAATAATGAATATCAAAAAAAATAACTCAATCAGCAGTGATTTGTTTTTGCAAAATATAAAAAGTTTGGCAAATTATTATTCTGCAACAATTTTTAATACAATGGATGAAGTTAGAAAAAGAAAATCAACATCAAGAGAAGTCACAGAATTTTTGAAAGAAAATCAATTAGACAACAACGAAGAATCAAAAGAAGTTTCTGCATTGAAATTGGTCAATGCTTTGGAAGTAGCCCATCAGAAATTCACCAATGTTTTGATTCCCAAAATTGAGCAATATTTCTTATTGTTGGTTGATTGTTTTCCAGAAGATAAAATGATAACAGCTTTATTTAATCTTTTTGTGAAATTTCAGGGTGATTTTCATGAACACCTCGATGTCGAAGAGAAAAATGTTTTTCCGTACATAAGAAAAATTCATTTTGTAGTGAAAAATAAATCGAAAAGAGGAGCTAGGTTAATAAGGGATGATAATTATTCCATAGCTAGTTTTGCGCATTCCCACGATAATACCGAGTTGTATCTTACCGAGATCATTTCTCTTTTGGAAAACATTAAGTCAATGGAAAAACACCCTGCTCGTAATATTTTGCTTAAACACCTTGTTCGAATGGATGAACAAATAAAAGTACATGCCAATATCGAAGATTCTATATTGATAGAAAAAGTACTGGAATTGGAAATTGAAATCGATCAAATAATTAAAAAATAATATAGCATGATATATTCGCAAACATTAGAGGTTTTACATGAAAATAATTTTGGTCACATTGCCAAATGTAAATGTTGTGACGAAATTCAAGTAGGACTTGGAAATACCCTATTGACATTCTCAGAGAAAGAATTTCAAGAATTTGATTATTTTTTTGATGAAATACGAGCATATATCACATCTTCCAATCCCGATGATCGTAAATTTACTATTCAAACCAAAAGTAAAGGAGTTAATCTTTATTTGTCTTACTTGGAGTTGGTAAATGCGGTGGATTTATTGGATAATGCTAAAATAATGATGATGGTTAACGGTTTGCTGAAGAATAGTTTATGAAGAAAATATATGTCTCACTTTATATTTTACTGCAGATAATTGTTGTTGGTACAGCTCAACAATCGACTATCACTGTTCTTGATGAAGATAATAAAGGACTTCCTTTTGTAAATATTCATCTCTTGGAGTTGGATAAGTATTTGCACACTGATATGGATGGCAAAGCAATAATCGTATTCGGTAAATTTGATTCTCTTCAGCTTGAAGTGACTTCTATAGGTTATCACAAAGTCAATGCGGTTGTTTATCCAAACAAGGATCTTGTTGTCTCCCTAAAAACCAATGTTGTCACACTTGGAGGTGTGGTTATTACTGGAGACCGTATTTTTATCATAAAACTGGCAGACGGAACATATCAGAAATTAATTATTGAGATGTTGCAAGGAGGTGTTTATACTTTTAAATATGCTGATCTTGATGGGGAAAACGAAGTTAGTGCTTCTTTAACAAAATCCGATTATGATGGAAAAAACTTTGGGTATTACTCCATTCAAAACAATACTGTTTTGGATCGTGAACCTGTATCTCCAGAGTGGGACTTGCTATTTACCAAGTATGTAGTTGATCTTGGTGGAGGGTTCTTGTACGGTGTAAGTGGTGTGTTGGCAAATGTCAATGTTCAAGTAGCTCAAGCAAACGGTGTTGCGGACGTTAA
>DQTF01000093.1 GCA_015662935.1 Crocinitomicaceae bacterium
AGGCGAGAAACAACAGTCGGTTCAAAGAAGTTAAAAATTACATCTTCTAAAGATGTGTTCAATTCATTGCAGGTGGAATTCTCCGATTTACAACACGAAGAATTCTATATTCTCCTGCTAAATAGAGCCAATGAAGTACTTGCAAAACAACAAATTTCAAAAGGGGGGATTGCAGGAACAATTGCCGATGGAAAGGTCATTTTTGGACATGCAATAGAGAAAAAAGCAAGTGCCATCATTCTTGCGCACAATCATCCAAGTGGCCGATTAAAACCATCCGAAGCTGATATTCGCTTAACCAAAGAGTTGGTCAGTTTTGGGAAAATGATACAATTGCAAATCCTAGATCATCTAATATTCTCAGATAATAACTACTTTAGCTTTGCCGATGAAGGTTTAATGTAAAATCAGCAAAATTGAAAAAGAAAATAATCACAATAGTAGGAGCTAGGCCTCAAATAATCAAATCTTCAGTTTTAAGTAGAGCTATATCGAATTATTTTAATGAAGAATTACAAGAAGTAATTGTATATACTGGACAACATTACGATGAGAATATGTCGCACGTATTTTTTGAGGAAATGAAAATTCCTTTTCCAAATTATAATTTAAGTGTAGGCAGTGGTTCTCATGGAAAGCAAACCGCAAAAATACTAGATGGATTGGAAGAGGTCTTTCTTAAAGAGAAGCCGGATGCAGTGGTTGTTTATGGCGATACTAACTCAACAATTGCAGGAGCATTGGCAGCAACGAAAATTCATATCCCTGTAGTTCATATCGAAGCAGGTTTACGTTCTTTTAACAAGGCAATGCCAGAAGAGGTTAATAGAACTGCTTGCGACCACATGTCTTCTTTGTTCTTTACACCAACGAATTCTGGAATTAAAAATTTGGGCAAAGAAGGATTTGACGTTAGTGGAAAAGGCAAAGGTTCTGCAGATTTTATTTGTCAGAAAACCGTTGATATGATTAAGCAATAGAAATGATTTTAATTCTAGTTGACGATATAACCCCTCGATTATCTTACGTTTTTAATTTTATTTTTAAAGCGAGGGGAGTAGATTATGAGTTAACTACAAGTGTAGATTTCTTCAATGATTCTTCTTTTCGGAAATTGAATTATACCGAGAATAAGCAAAGAGAAGCAACTATTTCTCCAGCCAAATTACTTTTTGAGAATAAAATTCAGAAGCAGTCTATTTCTTTAGTGAAGATTAAAGAGGTTGAGTATCTTTCTTTTGATGATGTTCCAGATATTATAGCTTCTATTTTCTATGTTCTAACACGGTATGAAGAATATACGAACAGCAACAAGGATGAACACGATCGTTTTCCATTCTCCGAAAGTTGTTTGAAAAAATACGGATGGATTGAAGAAGCAAGATGTGACCGTTGGGCGAATCAAATTCTACAATTAGTAGGGGAGAAGTCGCCAAAGAATGAAGTAAAAATTGTTCCTACTTTTGATATAGATAACACTTTTGCCTATCAATTAAAAACGGGCAAGCAAAAATATTTATCCATTCTAAGAGATGTTATTTTACTGAATATTAATAGGTTATCAGATCGAAGAAAGGTATTAAAAGGAGAGATTGATCCATACGATACTTTTGCAACCATTAAAAAAACGGCACAACGATTCCCTTCAACTAAGTTGTTTTGGTTGGTTGGAGAACGCGCAGTAAAAGACAGAAATATTCCGCTTTCTAATCTAGAGCACCAAGCTTTGATTAGAGATATGGATGAAGCAGCAGAAGTTAATCTTCATCCAAGTTATGCATCAAATGGAGAACGAGTTGCTATTCAAAAAGAAAAAAAATCTTTGGAAGATGTACTCGGAAGAAAGGTAATCAATTCTCGACAACATTTTCTACGTTTTCAATTGCCGAAGACCTTTCAGTCCTTGCAGAAATCAGGATTCTCTCATGAATATTCGATGGGTTTTGCAGAAGCAGTTGGATTTAGATGCGGAACCGCTCGACCTCATCCTTGGTTTGATTTATCGCAGAACGAAGTAGTCAAATTGACCATTCACCCTTTTGTGTATATGGACGGAACCTTAAATGAATACATGCAACTCTCCATTGAAGAAAGTAAAACAAAAATTCAATCACTATACAAGGAAGTCAAAGAATACGGAGGAGATTTTGTTTTTCTCTGGCACAACGAAACTATTGGCAACTACGGCAAATGGAAAGGATGGAGTGAAGTACTTGATTTTACATTAAACTTAAGCAATGAATAAAAAAATACTCATATCTGGCATTTCCCTCATTATTATCGCGATAATTCTTGGTGCATTTGGTGCGCATGCCTTAAAAGAAGTACTATCTGAAGCAAAATTGAAGTCGTTTGAAACAGGAGTGAGGTATCAAATGTATCATGGACTTGCTTTATTTATTTTAGGATTGAATGCCGATCGTTTTTCTTTCTCTCTGAAGCTTGCAACAAGTATCATCTTCATTGGTGTATTGCTTTTTAGTATTTCTATTTATTTTTTGGCTTTGCAAGAATCGTTGCAAATGAGTTTAAAATTCTTAGGACCAATTACGCCACTTGGAGGTTTGCTGATGATTACCGGTTGGACGATTCTATTGATAAACGTGATTAAAAACAAAGCGTCATGAAAATTACCATTCTAGGTTCTGGTACTTCGCAAGGTGTACCTGTTATTTCTTGCGATTGTCGTGCTTGCACATCGACTGATTCGCGTGACAAGCGTTTACGTGCATCGATTATGATTTCTCACAACGGAGAAAATTTTGTCATAGACTCTGGTCCAGATTTTCGTCAGCAAATGCTGCGAGAGAATGTAAAAACGCTCAGCGGCATCATCTTTACCCATGAACACAAAGATCACGTTGCTGGGTTGGATGATGTTCGCGCTTTTAACTTCTTTGAAAAACGGGACATGCCTGTTTATTGTACGGAGCAAGTAGAAAAAGCTTTGCGCAATGAGTTTCATTACATTTTTGCAGATAACAAATATCCGGGTGTTCCCAGTATCAAGTTGAATAGAATCTCAAAAAGTACTCCCTTTGAAATCGCTAATGGATTAAGACTTGTGCCGATTGAAGTGATGCACTACCGCATGCCTGTTTTAGGTTATCGAATAGGTGATTTTACCTATATCACAGATGCCAAAACAATCTCTGAAGAAGAAAAGCAGAAGATTAAAGGGACGAAGGTTTTAGTTGTGAATGCCTTACGAGAGAAAGAACATATTTCTCATTTTAACTTGGAACAAGCATTAGCTTTTATCGTAGAAATTGCGCCAGAAAAAGCTTATTTAACGCATATATCTCATTTGTTTGATACACATGAGGAAATAGAGAGAAAGTTACCGAGTGGAGTGGAGGTTGCTTGGGATGGAATGGTTTTGGAAGTTTGAGGGATAACAACAATTAGTCTTTCTCTAAGAATAAGGTAGCAACCATAGGGACAAAATTTTCTATATGGTCTTTTTTATATCTATCACATTTTGTACGTGTGATTGCTAAACTTATTAATGATTGGACTTGCAATATAATTATGGACACTGAGTTAAGTCACGCTGCTTGTTTATAATTATTATTTTCTAACTCAAATTCGTTTATTGTTTTGTAAT
>DQTF01000081.1 GCA_015662935.1 Crocinitomicaceae bacterium
ATAAGGTTCTGTTAAGTGTAGCAGTATTAAAATCTGTTCCAAAAGGAATACCTAATACAGAGGTTGTTTGGTCGATTATATTTGTATTTGGGTCAATATAAGTTGCTGAATTAAAATTGTTTCCTTTGGTTATTTTTACTTTTCCATTTGAAACAAGGTTACTACCAAAAGCATTAGTATTATAGCCTAAACGAATAAGGCAGTTATCAAAATAAACACCACTATTATCACTTGCCAAAATGTCAAATTCAAAAAAGCGAACATTAGCACTATCGGTCATTGTTTCGTTAACCAATTGAAGGTGTAGTGTATGTGTACTTTTAGTTGTTGGTGTATTTTGATGTTCTTTTTTATATTTTGAGTTGGCAATAAATTGATTATAATTAACAATATTACTTTGATAGTTAACGTTCTTTTTTACTAAACCACCGTTTGATAAAACACTTTTTTTTTGGTAGCAGATTGATTAGTTTCTACTTGGCTATCTGTTTCTATCTTTTTTTGAGGTTCATCTAAGTAGTTAATCCCATATTTTTCTTTTAAGTAGTTGGCTAAATCCTGTTTAGTTTTATAGCAAATATTATGATTGGAATTATTTAACCCATAACAACTCCTTCTGTTCAAATCAATTTTCATTGGTTTAAATTTGTAGGGTTGTACCACTATATTGTTATTTGTTTCTCTTTTTAAAGTTGCAGATACGGTGTTTATTTCTGTAAAGAAAATACCTGCACGTTTCAAGTAAGGAATATAGTTTTCGTATTGACCAGCGTTATTTAAATGGTCATAACTTAATTTTGTGATAATTTCTACATATCCTGTATCAAGGTATTCTTTACCTTTTAAAACACGTGTTACTTTTACAAGATAAGAAGTGTTGGTAGTATATAAACTCGCTAATCCATATTCACCTTCTCCTGTGGTATTAGTATTTACTTTGCCTGTACTATCAATAAAAAATTCAGTAGCAGAGATTACTACACCTTCAAAAATAATTGGAGGCTGTTCGTTTTGTTGAGTATATCCTACTAAAGTTATAATGATGGTTAGGATTAATATTATATTTTTCATAATTCTTGTTTTTCAATGTTTAAAGTTACAATTTTCATTCCAAGTTTAATTTTTTTTCGGAATTACCGCTAACGTATTTATATATTCCATGTTTATCGGTTCCCAACCAAAGTTCTCCTTGATTATCTTTATAGAAAGATGTAGGGGAAATATTTCTTTCACCATCTCTGATAAAAAAAGGTATCAGTTCTTCCCCATTATTTAACCATAATCCATCTTCTTGGGCAAACATTAATAAATCTCCATTTTTGTCAGTTTGCATTGAATAGAAATATAAATTCTCTTCCCCTATATTTTCTATCCCAACTTGGCGTTTATAGTTTATAGATTTTAGTCCGTCTCCTTCTTGTTCATTTGGCAACAGTGAGTATTTGTAATTCGCATTGGATATCCAATAGTTTCCATTTTGATCTTCTGCTATAGAGCGAACACCAAAATTACCACCTTCAGGTGTTTCTATCAAATGCTTTTCATGCATCCAACTAATTTCTTTTCCATCAAATAAATAAATACCCAAGTTAGAAGTGCCAAACCAGATATTACCTTTACTGTCTTCATAAATTGAATAAATCGCATAAGGGTTAATGGTGCTGTTGGGATTTTTCTTGTAGAATTCATCCTCCATTTTTTTTTTGGAAATTTTAAGTGATATAGATTTTCTCCATCAAAACGATAAGGTCCACTTTTATCTCATCCAATTCTGAACCATAAGTCTCCTGGTTCTGACTTCCACTCATTCTCTGATTCATTAATATGGACAACAGGTAAAGTGGTGAATTTTACTCCATCGTATTTGTAAACATCTTCTGGAGTGTCGAAATAAAGATTCCCGAAATTATCCTCTTGAACACTTATAAATCTATAACTACTAAGGCCATCATCTGAAGTGAAAAGAGTAAGGCTGTTTCCATCATATCTATATACTCCTTTTTCCTTACTCGAAAACCAAAAGTTATTCTTTTCATCTTGGTAAATTATTCTTGCTTTTGAATCAAGATTCGTTTTTTTATCACTTTTAGATGATGGTTTGAGTAGTATTGATGCTTTGTCAATCTTGTTTTGGTCATTACAAGAGGAGAGTGTTGTTATAATGCTAAACAGAATGACAATGCTAAGGTATATTTTCTTCATTATCTTTTGATTGATTTTTTTAGTGGCTACCAATAATTGAGCACGTGTATCGGTGTACATATCCAACATGTTTCCTTAAAGGTAAGAAAAATGTTTAACCCTTAATCTTCTCCCTCTCCCTCTACAACCAAATCTCTCTTAGGCCTCAAAGCCTCTTTCCAAGAAAAATCTTTGATAAACATTTCGTCTTTTTTAATCTGATCCATTGGGTAAAACGCACCGTCTGGTTTATCGAGATAGGTAATTCCAGAAATTTCACTGCTGTCGATGTCAATTCTCAAATCGCTTGCGTACAAACGATTCATTCCTTGTCGTTTTTTGATAAAGGTAGAATCTGTTTTGATTTCTTCTTCTGGGTAGAAAATAGTGACTGCATTCCCGGTGACATTTGCTTGGTATAAATCATTGTCTTTGAAATTTGCCACAATTTTCTTTCCTGCAATTTGGTTGTACAATGAATCTGTTTGAACCTCCATCACAATGGATGCTTTATCTAAAATGTTGACTTGGTGAATCATTGTGTCAGAAAGGTGAATCGTGATTAATTCTCCTTTTAATTCGGCTATTTTTGCCCAAACAATAGGCTCTTTATTTAAGAAAATTAATTCTTGCAAACCGTCGAAAGTAATGCTGTCAGCGACGCATTGAACCTTCGTTGAGAATATTTTCGCGTTATGAAATGCCTTCATGACATCGTTACTATCCAATTGTTCCATGAACAAGGTGTCGGCAAAAACATACATGGTATCGTCTTGCAAATATTTCGTTGCGTAAGCATTACCTGTTAAGAAAGAATAGTTGAGCGTATCAGAAGAATAAGCATAATCACCATTGAATTCCATGTTCTGTGTGGAGTCTTTGTAATACACATTTCCCAAACCAATGGAATAGCCTTCGTTTGGATTGTACATTAAGGTGTCTCCAGAAATGTAATCTTTCTCCTTAGAAATCCATGCGTTGCGTTGCAAAGATCCTTCTCGCGTATCGGTATTGTACCAACCTTCTTCGCAATACATGGCTGCATCGTTGGCAACGATATCCGTTGGTCCAAAGAAGAATACTTTCTTTTGACTGTACACATATTGCAAAGTGTCCGTTTCCATATGCAAGTCTTGTCTGTCATAAACGACATTCTTACTGAAGAAAAAATTCTTAGAGTTAGGGTGGAAATATCCAACTCTGCTGGTTAACACTTCTTGTGTGAGAATGCTTTCTACACGTCCTCCGTAATGGTAATGCGCTTGTCCTTTTTTTGTGTCGTAGTCCAAGGTGTCTGTGGTCAATTTGAATTCGTTGTCGCGGACTCTCACGTTGCCCCATAATTTTGCTTTGCCTGTTCTCCCGTTATAGTAAAGTGAATCACAAAATAGGTTCAAAGTGTCGTTTTTATTGATTTGGACGTGACCATATGCTCTCACGGCTTTCTGATTCTTAAAATAATGGGCAGAATCGCAATACATGTCATTTCCTAGGTAGAGAAAGTGAACATTACCGATGAGTCTTCCGTAACCAGTATTCTCATCAAATTCATAGAAATCAGAACCAGGAAGTAACTCAATATCATCTTGAGAATAACTTTGGAGTGAAACCAAAAAAAGTGCGCTTAGGAACAGCGCACTTTTCAATATGTTTATTTTTGCAATCAAGCTAATACTTTATTGTTAAGAGTTTGTGTTCTGTCTGGTCCAACCGAGACAACCGTAATCGGAACTTCCAATTTTTGTTCCAAATACGTAACGTATGCTTTTAATTCTGCCGGAGCATCTTCAAAAGATGATAATTTTGTTGTGTCGCAGTTCCACGCTTTGATTTCTTCATAAACAGGAACGACCTCAACATCATTAACGTCGTAAGGGAAGTAATCGTATCTTTCTCCGTCAATTAAATAATGTGTACATGCTTTAATTGTATCGAAATTGTCTAAAACATCTGCTTTCATCATTGACAATTCGGAAACACCGTTGATCATGATTGCATATTTCAATTGAGGAATATCTATCCATCCGCATCTTCTAGGTCGACCAGTTGTTGCGCCAAATTCAAAACCTTCTTTTCTGATTTTTTCTCCCACTTCATCTTCGAGTTCAGTAGGGAAAGGACCGCTTCCAACACGTGTGCAATACGCTTTAAAAATACCGATAACGTCACCGATGCGTGTAGGTGCAACACCAAGTCCTGTACAGGTTCCAGCAGTCACTGTGTTAGAAGATGTTACAAAAGGATAGGTTCCGAAATCAATGTCTAGCATTGTTCCTTGTGCACCTTCTGCCAAAATTTTCTTCCCTGCTTTTAATGCGTCGTTGATGTATTGTTCACTGTCAATAGCATCGAGTTCTTTTAGTTTTTCGATAGCATCCATCCAAGGGCCTTCTAATTCATCCAAGTTGTATTCAAAATCAGGAAAACGTTGCAACATTGCTTTGTGTTTTTCAACGAGAGCTTTGTATTTATCTTCAAATTTTGGAGAATAAATATCGCCAACACGCAAACCATTTCGACCTGTCTTGTCCATGTACGTCGGTCCAATCCCCTTCAAGGTAGAACCAATTTTGTTTTTTCCTTTTGCTGCTTCAGAAGCGGCATCTAGAATTCTATGCGTTGGGAGAATAAGGTGTGCTTTTTTCGAAATAATCAAACGAGAAGGAATGTCAATGTTGAATGGTTTCAACTTATCTAGTTCTTCTTGGAAGATCACAGGGTCAATTACAACGCCATTTCCAACTAGGTTCATAACCCCATCTCTAAAAATTCCGGAAGGAATGGTATGTAATACGTGTTTCGTTCCTTCGAACTCAAGTGTGTGACCTGCATTTGGTCCTCCTTGAAAACGAGCAATGATATCGTATTTTGGTGTTAGTACATCGACGATTTTTCCTTTTCCTTCGTCACCCCATTGTAATCCTAAAAGTACATCTACTTTCATTGAACTTGTTTAAATTGATTGATTGCTTCCTTCTGGTTTTCACAGATGGTATATATTTCATTCAGTTTGGAGATGGCAAATATTTTTTCAACATTGCCAGTTACTCCAGTTAATACTAATTCACCTCCCATAATTCTTGATTTAGTCAATGTACGCATGAAAAAGCCAATCCCAGAAGAATTCGTGTGCGTTAATTGCGTCAAATCAAAAACGATTCTGTAATAATTCTGATTCAGGTAATCAAAAACGATTTTTTCTAGTTCAAGATAATCATCGTCGGTTGTGATTTTCCCTGTTAATTCGTAAATGATAACAGGATCTTCTATGTTTATTTGATACGTTAAGTTCATATCAGTCTTTTTTTGAGTTTTTCTTTACTCCATAGAAATAAAGAGAATGATGTTGTATTTCTACATCGAAAATTTCTTCGATGGTAGCCTTAATGTTTTGAATTCTAGGGTCACAAAATTCGAGTAATTCTCCGGTATCAGTTAATACAACGTGATCGTGTTGCTTAGAACCATGAGACTTTTCGAACTGAGCAATGTTTTTTCCGAATTGATGTTTCCGAACTAAATTACAGGCTAAAAGTAAGTCGATAGTATTGTAAAGTGTCGCTCTCGAAACTCGGTAATTTTTATTCTTCATCTTTATATACAAAGCTTCGATATCGAAGTGACCGTCATAGGTGTATATTTCATCAAGTATAGCGAATCTCTCTGGCGTTTTTCGATGCTGATTTTGCTCCAGATAAGCGGAGAAAATATTTTTGACCTTAATACGTAATTCTTCTTGAATCATCCTTCACTAGGTAAGCAACAAAATTAAAGCTTTAAAACCGATTAACTAGCGTTGGAAAGGGTAAAGTTGAAGGAGTTTTCAACAACTTATCATTATTTACTTTATTGGAGAGTGGAGTAATGAGTTAGAAGTGGACACTCTATAGAATGTCTACTTCTAACTCCTCGATTTTTCTAGTACCAACTTCCAACTTCCCACTCCACACTCAATTAAAGTTTACTTCAAAAGCGTCTCTAAAATCTCATCCTTATGAACTCCTGATAGTGCATGTTCTAAAATCTCAGGAGCATGTTTTTCAACTTGTTCTTTGTTAAAACCTAACGCAAATCCGTATTTCTCAACCAATTTTTCTTCGGCAGGATCAACAACTCCGTCAACAACAACCATTTGAATAAATTGAATAAAACGTTCAAAACGTTCTTCCTTCCCTAAAGGCGGTAACATTGGATAAGAATCTGGGTTGTTGATAATCTCAGATACTTGTTCTTGTGTTAATGACAAACGCTTTGCTGTTCTAGCAAGTAGTTTAACTTCTGCATCGTCGATTCTTCCATCAACTCTCGCAAGCATAATTAAGTTATTGAATACCCCCTTGTCAGACGACTGTTCTCCTGACTCAAATAATTGTGCAATTGTTCCCATTTGTTGTTCTAAAATAATTGGCGCAAAGATAATGTATTCAAGATGCTTTGCAACAGATTTAGTTAATATTTTTTTCAATGTAGCCAATCAAAGAATGAATAACCTTGATGTGTATTTCTTGTGCGCGATCTGCAAAGTTAGAATACGGCGCACGAATTTCAATATCACAAGAATCAGCCATTGCTCCACCAGTTTTACCTGTTAATCCAATAACCTTCATGTTCTTTTGCTTAGCAATCTTGATTGCATTCAAAATATTTTTAGAATTCCCGGAAGTTGAAATAGCCAATAGAACATCTCCTTCTTTTCCCATTCCTTCTAAAAAGCGAGAAAATATTTTATCAAAGCCATAATCATTACCTACACAAGTAATGTGGCTGGGGTCAGAAATAGAAATTGCAGCGATAGAAGGCCTATCGTCTCGGTAGCGTCCAGTTAACTCTTCTGCGAAATGCATGGCGTCCGACATGGAGCCACCGTTACCACAACTGATTATTTTCCCACCATTGCGAAGGCTATCAACCATTGTTTGTCCTGCGTTTGCAATCTTGCTGTGATTTTCTGCTGTATTGAATTTGGCAAGAATTTCTTCTGCTTCAGAAAATTGGTCTGCTATTTGTTTAATGCTCATTGAAAATGAATTTAAAACCAAAAATAAATAAATTTATGGCAGAACAGATAAATAAAATCAATTTGCTATATTTGAACCCGAGTCTAAACCGCTCAAAAACAAAATAATTATGAAAAAAAGTTTACTTGTACTTATCGTTTCGTTAATCACAACGATATCATTCTCTCAATCATCTGATTGTTTTTTACGTTTACAAAAAGCCTTTGATGCTCGTGGAGCGTTCACTGTTGCTGATGATATGCATAGAAATGTAATCGTTTCTTATTTTTATCAAGGTGGGAGTTCTGACTGCAGAGCAGGTAAAGCAAGAGTAGAGAATGGTTTAATTGTTTCTGTATTTTTACAATACGATGATAATACTTATGAATTATTAGAAGATAAATTTTTCAATTCTAAAAAACAACCACCAAGAATTGTCAATGGAATTTCTGAAATGATTTTTAATTCGGATAATGAAAAATTTAAAATTGTCTTTATTGAGCAATTGCGTCCTAAGAAAAAGGCATATAAGTCTGTTGTATTGCCAGACGATTTATAGAAGAAATTAATGATTAAAATCCCGTTCTTTCTGAGAGCGGGATTTTTTTATTGATAATACTTACATTTACACTAATGAATGTTTTCAAAAATAAAATAGTTTGGGTTGTTGGAGCTTCTTCAGGAATAGGTAAGGAGATGGCTGTTCAGTTAGCTAAGAATGGCGCTATCGTTGTTCTGTCTTCTCGAAAGGAAGAGCAATTAGAGGAAGTTCTCAATTTATTAGAAAGAAAAGAGCAACATTTAATTCTACCTTTAGATTTAGAGAATTCTTCTAATTTTTCTGAATTGACAAAGCTTGTTATTAGTAAATATGGTTGCATTGATTTTTTATTTAATAACGGAGGTTTGTCACAACGGTCCAATGCTGCTGATACACCTTTAGAGGTTGATCGAAGAATTATGGAAATCAATTATTTTGGAAACATTGCATTAACCAAAGCTGTTCTGCCGTATATGCAGAAACAAAAATCAGGACATTTGGTTATCATTTCATCCATTGCTGGAAAATTTGGTTTCTTTTTAAGAAGTGCCTATTCTGCTTCCAAACATGCACTTCATGGGTTTTATGAAAGTGTGATGTTAGAGG
>DQTF01000260.1 GCA_015662935.1 Crocinitomicaceae bacterium
ATATTGATCGGCACTTGCTCGTATTGCATCAAAAACTTCTTGAACTGATTTAGTAGGATTTGCTTGCATTAAACACGCAGTTGCACCACAAGTGATTGGTGAAGCAAATGAAGTTCCATTTCCAGAAAGGACAGTGTCTTCAGGAGTAACTACCCACGCACCTAAACCTCTAGCTACTACATCTGGTTTTACTTGACCGTCAGAAGAAGGTCCGACGGAAGAAAAGAATGCATAATTACTTAAAGAATCAACCGCGCCAATACACAAACAGCTATCCGCATCGCATGGGGTAGAAATTTTTCCTGGCCCACCATTGCCCGCAGCAATAATCACAGCAATTCCTTTAGATGCTGCAATGTCAACACCCAAAGCAGCGATGGTTGTATTCCCGTCCATATCAGCATAAATGTGATTGGTCAACGTATCATCGAAACCAAAATAACCCAAAGAAATATTCGCAATATCAACTCCAACAGAATCGCACCTTTCTAGAGCAAGGACTAAGTCAAATTCTTCCGACACTGTTTCTGTTGCGGCAACTTCTGACCTATAAAGAGCGATATCTACATCTTTTGCTGTCCCAATATAAGGTTGAATGGCTGTTGAATTCTGCCCAACAATGCAAGAAGAAACCGCTGTTCCGTGAGAACTGTTCCCAAAAACATCAGCATTGTTTAAAGGAAAATCCCACGTGTCGAGAACTCGTCCTTGCAAAAATATAGAATCGAAGTAAGAAACAGTATTCATATTTGTAAATCCAGCATCGATAATCGCTAAATAAATTCCCGTTCCAGTATACCCCTGATCGTGTAAGCAATCCAAATTCAATTGTTCAATTTGCGTTTTGGAAAATCCATAGTTTAATGCTTTGCTCGTTGGAAGAGGTTCTTTTACTATACCAGAAGAATGGTGTTGCTCAAAAACTTCAATACGCTCAATGAAATCAAATTTACCTTGAAGTTGAACAGGAGAAAGAGGGCTAGAATAAATAACTGCATTCAACCATTTTGATTGTTTCTCGACATCTCCGAAAGCAACAAGCTCTTGAAGGTAATGATTGCTAATAGGTAAGTCTCGCTCGTCTTCTTGTATTTCTTTGTTAGCTCGGCGAATTAACGAGCGTTTAGAAAGAGCTGTGCTTATGTTGAAAGATTCATTAGAAATTTTGTTTTTTAAGAATACTATCATCGATTTTTGACTCATTCCTTGGAAAGAAATCAAAAAGACAATAAGGAGAGCAAATATTTTCATGTTCCAATATATTCATTTTTTTTCAGGTTGAACAACTCATTTACTTCTGTGTAATGTTTGTTGATTAAACATGGTCATATTCAGTCCAATTAAGAAATGCTTACTTTTGAAAAAACTGCTTTATGAAACACATTCTATTTATTTTCTTTATTCTCACCTTTATTTCTTGTGCTGAGGTAAAACAACCAATTGAAAAAGTCATAAATGATCAAACAGGTCCATTTAGAGATCTTATAGAATTTGTATCCAAAGACGGGTTGAAAATTTCAGCTGATATTTATAAAATTGATAACACTTCTCCCATAATCATTCTTTGCCACCAAGCAAGGTATAATAAGTCTGAGTACATGGAAATCGCACCCAAATTAAATGCAATGGGATTTAATTGCATTGCTATTAATCAAAGATCTGGTGGCGATTTGAATGGTTTTAAGAATGACACTTACGAAAGGGCTAAAGAGAAAAATCTATCCACGGATTATTTAGATGCAGAACAAGATATTACTGCGGCAATTGAATTTATTAAAGAGAATAAGAGTAGCAATCAGAAAATCATTCTCTGGGGAAGTTCTTATTCTTCAACTTTAGCGATGTATTTTATTGCGAACAATAGTGACATTGATGCTGTTGTTGCATTCAGTCCTGGGAATTATTTCTCCGAGCAAAAAGGATCACTTATTCCATTGTTAAAAGATGTTGTTAAACCAGTCTTTGTTACTTCTTCTAAAAGTGAAGCTCCATCAATAAAAGAACTTTTAGTTGAAATGAGATTAAATAATAATCAAATACATTTTATTCCCGCTTCAAAAGGTTATCATGGTTCTAAAGCTCTTTGGAAATGGCAAAAAGGAGGGAAAGAATATTGGGGTGCTATTACTTCGTTTTTAGAACAGTTCAAAAAATAAAATACTTGATTTAGGGTTCTTCATCAATCTCATTCTCCTTAAATGCAGAAGGAATTAAATCTGGAATTATCTTTAGTACAATTGGTAATAACAGCGCTCCGCCAGGTAATAAAAAAATGGCAAGTGCAGGAACCGACTTAACTACATCCTTGAATTGTGTTTTAACTGTTTCTTTCTCCTCTGATGTCAAGTCTTGAGAGGCAGACTTCTTTATCAATGAAATGAGTTCTTTACTTTGTTGCAATTCAGTTGTTAACTTATCCTTATTTCTAATAATAATTTTAGTCCATCGTTTAGAGATGCTCGAATACGCTTTCTTATACGATGAAGAGTCATTCATAAACTCCAATGTCTGTTCAGTGTCAAGCATAAATCCCTCTGTCAGAGCAATGCTTTGTTCCAGCTCATGGAAGGAAATACCAAACTCTTCGGACATCTCAATGAGAAATTCGAGTTCTTCATCCAATAAAACATCATTTGAAATGGCAGTAAGGATGGAAATGTCTAGCAAAAAATGCTTGAGCATCCAATGGTTTTTGACGAAGAAAGAGAAATCTTCAATCGTTGCTCCGTTTTCAAACTTAGACTTAATTTGATCGCGTTCTTCATCTTCAAAATTAGCAGAGGCAAGAAAAATATTGAACATTGCCCTTTCTTGATCTTCGATTTCATTGTCTGCATGCGCGGCCAAAATAACTGAAATCATGGCGTTTTTTGCAAAAAGATGGTAGCTGTTGAGTGCTTGGTCTCTGTCTTTGTGGATAAAATCATCAAACAGAATAACATCTATAAAAGAAAAGGCGTTGCTAAAAGTGTTGACCCACCATTTGTTTTCAAGGATATTGATTTTAATATCTACCCGTTTAGAAAGTGTTTTTTCAATCTTCTCTTCTTCAGAATCTTTCCCAAAGAGTTGAAAAAGTTTAGAAATGGAGCTGACACTGTGTCCTTGATAAAATGCACACAAATGTTGTATAAAATTTTCTCTCTTATACTCATCTTTTTTGACTTGCTTGAAAATAAATAAATGAGATTCAAATAAAAGGAATTTTAGCTTTTCTTCTGAAGTCCACTCGCTGCTATCAATGTTTTTTGCATAAATAAAAGTCAGTGCATGCCCAAAATTAATTCCTGACTTTGCTAAAGTCAGGTGCATAAAATCAATTTTACGCATATTTTCTGGGCGTTCGACTTCAAGGACAATTTCACCCTTGTCAACTAAGTCAAAGTATTTAGAAACCCATCCTTTTGATCCTGGACTAATCATTTTCTTTGCTTACAATCGTCCGGCAACAACGAATGCCTTTCTTTTGGTGAATTCTACACTACCATCAAGGTTGAACGCTTCAAAAACGGCAATATAAGTTCCAATAGATGCTTTTGTATTGTCTGTTCTGATACCGTCCCATGTGAATGTCCCTCGCAAAGATATTAGTTCAGATTTCAAAACCTCTGCTATTAATCGCCCTCTGTCATCATAGATTGTGAATGTTGCTACTAAACCTGGACTGGACATTTCATAGTTGACCTGAAGAACATCTTCTAATCCATCATTATCGGGCGAAATCGTTTCACTCGTAAAACTAAAATCACCGTTTGTAATTGCTGGGTAGAATTGAGAGTTTTCTTTTCCTGGCGTAGCAAAACCGATTGATTCTGCAGCGGTGTGCCAATTACTTGCTTGATTTGAATTCCCTTCTGGATCAATTCTTTCTAAAGATTTACCATCTTGGTCGTCAAGCAATTTAAAATGCCAGTCATCCAAATATGAAACAACATCGAGTATTTTATTTGTGGCAATTAAATAGATTATACCTTGATCGTTTGAATAACTAGGAATGTCTGTTTGAATAGAATTTCCCAAAACATATTCTGAATAGTTTTGAAGTATCTGGAGCGTATCTTCTGCGATGATTACGTATGAATCTGGATATAACAAATAATGCTCAGAAATAATCTTGTTACCAGAAATAGTGTCGTTACTATAAGTTGCCAATTCCCATCCAAATAAGTTAAAAAGTTTGTCAGAATTATTGTAAACTTCCACCCAATCCTTCCCTCCTGTTAGTGGGTTAAACATTATTTCATTAATGACCACGTCTCCAATGTTTGGTGAATCTGCAAGAGCAAACGTCCCTGAAACAGTTGTAGAATTTAACCAGCAATCTGCCACATTCTGAATTTGAATAGAGTAAATGGTAGAAGGAACAAAAGTCTCCACGAATTGTATTGTCATTTTAGTAGGGTTGGCTCCAAAAACAAATACATTGGAAATTGTAAGACCTCCCGATACAGTAATTGTTGCATTAGC
>DQTF01000212.1 GCA_015662935.1 Crocinitomicaceae bacterium
AGCACGGTTGACCAAGCAATCCAGAAGACCGACGAAATCATCGCAAAAACTGAAAGGTTAAAGAAGGGTTTGATGCAGGAGCTTCTCAGCGGAAGAGTGAGGATTAGGGAAGAAGACGGTAGGATTAGCTTCTATCGGGAGACAAGGTTTAAGGATACGGAGATTGGTAAGATTCCTGAGGATTGGGAGGTTGTCAGGTTGGGGGAGGTAATAAACTATAAGAAAGGAAAGAAGCCCAAGAAATTGTTTGATATCTGGAAGGATACATATTTACCTTATCTTACAGCAGAATTTTTTAGAACAGGTCGGCCAGATAAATTCGTTGATACGAGTAAAGAAACAGGAATTGAAATAGTTAATTCTGATGATATCGTACTAATTTGGGATGGTTCAAACGCTGGTGACGTTTTCAGAGGATTAAAAGGCGTTCTTGCTTCTACAATGGTTAAAATTGACGTTAAGGATCCCAATAAAGTATGTAAAAATTTTATTTATTATTTTTTGAAGACAAAATTTAGTATATTGAATACACAAACAACCGGTTCAACCATTCCACATGTAAGCAAAACTGTTTTTGAAAACCTCCCAATCCCCCTTCCACCCATCCCAGAACAGCGAAAAATCGCTGAAATTCTCTCAACAATTGATAAAAAGCTCGAAATCGAAAGGAAGGAAAAGGAAAAGCTCAAAAGAATAAAGAAGGGACTCATGGATGTTCTTCTAACTGGCAGGGTGAGGGTGAAGCTTGATGTACAGTCAGGAACTTGAAGAAAAGCTAAGGGAAAAAATTTCGGAAATAGCTGAAAACTTGGGAGGTGACTTAGATTACAAGGTTTTGCTCACCTTGATGTTTTACAAGGTATTGAGCGACAAGTGGTTGGAAAAGGTTGAAGAATATTCTGATAAGTTTACAGAAACTCAGGCGTACATTCTTGCGAACAGGAGTTACTACATTCTTTATGATGAGAGCGAGAAGGAGCTTCTGACTTGGCACGAATCCGTAAAAGAAAGAGAAAGTTCAGCAAGAATAATATCAAACCTTTCAAGGATTATCAAGCTGAATCCTGAGTTTGACCGTATGGACGTTTTAGTAGAGAACTTGAAGATATTTACGGCTCCGGAATACATTGAAAGGCTTGAAAAAATTATCAACGGTTTTAGCACTATAGATTTTTCCAAAGTTCCACCAGAAGTTTTAAACTCAATATTCATGTGGATACTCAGCAGTTACGTGCCAGAAGAGAAATCTCAAAAGAAATCCGGCAAGAAGGGGAAGAGTTTAGAGTTACACCTCCAGAAGTTGGCATACTTCTTGTGAAACTTCTTGATATCCAGCCAAATTCCACGGTTCTTGATCCAGCTCTGGGTTCAGGAAGCTTCCTCGTTTACGCTTACAGGCATGCAGAAAGAAAGGAATTCGAGCCTCCGATTATGCTTTACGGACAGGAAATAAGACCCTACATTGCGGCGATAGCTAAAATCAACATGATACTAAACGGGATAAAGAACTACCAAATCTTTGTTGGTGATAGCCTGGCAAATCCCCAGTTCTCTAACTTAGAGATAGATTACGTGCTAACAGATCCTCAATGGAACCAGAAATATGATGTTGACAACCTAAAAACAAAGCCTGAAGTTAAGAGGATTTACACGACCTACGCAACGAACGGTTTTCCGCCAAAAAACTCAATGGACTGGGGGTGGATTCAGTTACTGCTATACTTCTCCAAAAAGAAAGCAGGAATAGTAATAGATAATGGAGCTTTGTTCAGGACGAATACCAAAAGCGAGAAAAGAATAAGAAAAGAGATTGTAGAGGCGGATTTGATTGAAGCAATAATTCAACTCCCACCAGTATTTGGTAAGGATAAAAGAACTGGAGCAATAATAATTTTCAATAAAAACAAGTCCGAGGAAAGAAGAGGTAAAATATTGTTTATAAATGCGATTGAAGAATACGAGGAACATCCAGAAATATCTGCTATGAACAGAATCGGAGAGAGACACATTGAAAAAATTCTGAACGCTTACAGAGAATTCAAAAACATTGAAGGTTTTGCAAAAGCTGTAACTCTTGAAGAAATTGCAAAAAACGACTACAATTTGAACGTCAGCCTTTATGTAATGCCTATTGAAGAAACAGAAGAAATTGATTTGGAAAAGGAGATAGATGACATTGTAAACATAGAAAAGGAAAGAAACGAAATTATTTTAAAAATAACTGAGCTAACAAAAAATATAGCGTCAGTACTAAAAGGAGGACAGTACCATGACTCTTCAGCCTGAAGATATTGTTCATAAAGAAATAAAGGACCGTCTTATCGAAATAGGCTGGAAAGATGGAAATTCTGAACTAAAAATACCCGAGCATACATTGATTGAGCACTACTATCTGCCGGAAATTCTTGAGAAAAAAATTGTAGAAATTAACGGAGAAGAATTTTCCAAGCTACGAGAAGAGGAGAAAAGGGAGGTAATTGAGAAGATCTTCAATGAGCTGAACTCGAGAGAAGAAAGGATTTTATATTACCTGAAATATGGAGTTAAGATTAAGGTCGGGAAAGAGATTTTCACATTCAACCTGATAGACCATCAAAAGCCAAAGAGAAATTACTTCTTCTTCCTTCACGAAGCCAAGTTCAAAGGCTCACCTGACAACAGCAAGCCGGACTTTACACTTTTTATAAACGGAATACCCATTGTCATAATAGAGGCAAAACCAGAATCAGTCCCCTTTTCTCACAAACAGGCGTTGAAAGACATAAGAAGCTATGAGATGAGATCTCCGGATCTTTTCAGATTCGTTCAGTTTGCTGTAGCTTATGGTGATGAAAAGCGCTACACACCAACGTTGCCTAACTGGGAGAGAAAAGAAATTCAGAGCTTTTCCTTTAACTGGAAAGACGACATTTTTGATCTCTTAAGACCGTCGAGACTTGTAGAATTTATAAAATACTTTGTATTTTTCTGGAATCCTGAAGAGGGTGTCAGGAGAAAACTGATCGCGAGATGGAACCAGTACCGAGCAACGAAAAGAGCGATGAAAAGGATAGATGAACACATAAAGGGTGGAAAAAATAAAGGACTGATATGGCACTGGCAGGGGAGCGGTAAAACTTTTACGATGTTCTTTATAGCCAATTACTTCCTTGACCGGTACTATTCTCAGAACCCCGTGGTATTCTTCGTAGTTGACAGACAGGATCTCGAAAGGCAACTTGATGAAGTTCTAAAATCTATTCAAGAGGAGAAATTCAGAAGTCTTTACAGGAAAATAGAAAGCATTTCCGAGTTATGCAGAGTAATTGAGACCTTAAAGGAAAGCGAGTTCTCAAAAAATATAATTCCTCGCGGTGTTTACCTAACAACAATCCAAAAATTCCAGAGAGGTCAGTCTGATTTTGTAGGTTTAAGCGAGAAAGAGGATCAAGAAGCTACACAGAGAATATATTCTCTACTTCACAAGCTTGCAGAGAGATATCTGAAACATCTCGAAAAAAGCGATCCAGAAGAATACCGCAAAGCTATAGAGAAACTCTCATCTTTGAAAGGAAAAGATAAAGAGAAGTACATTCTTGAGTTGGGTGGTGTTAAAAGCAAATTCGTTCTGTTCCTGATAGATGAAGCTCACAGGAGCCATTACAATACCCTCGGGGCAATGAGGAAAGCGAGTTTTCCGAACTGTATAACTTTTGGTTTCACCGGAACTCCTATCTTTAAGCATGAAAGAAACACATTTCTGGAATTCTCTTATCCTCAGGAGAAAGAGTACTACCTTGATGTTTATTTCATCGGTGAGTCAATAAGAGACGGTTTCACCCTCCCAATTGTTTACGAGGTGATTAAAGAAGGAGACATAAAAGCTGAGGGAATTCAAATAAAATTGACTGAAAGGGAAATAGCAGATTTCATAAAAGAGTACATGAAAAAGCGTGGCGAGATAGATAAGCTTTTAGAAGCGAAGATAACCAAGAAAGACATCCGAGACAATATCACAAAGGCAAAAGTAATTCTCCTCAATCCTGAGAGGATAGACAAGCTTGCAAAATACATTGTTAACAGGATTGAAGAAGACACAGAGAATTTCAAGTTCAAAGCCATGGTTGTCGCTGTCAACAGACTAGCATGCGTGAGATACAAGAAAGCACTGGATAAATATTTGGTAGAAAAGTTTGGAGAAGAAGCGAGAAAGTGGGCTGAAATTGTGATGACATACAACTACAAGGAAACCGAAAAGGAGATTCTTGAATACATGGAAGAGCTCAGGAAAAGAAGAGGAAACAAAGATTACAATGAGATAAACAGAGAGATACAAGATGAGTTTAAAAACAAGGATGATCCAAAGATTCTGATAGTTACAGACATGCTCCTCACAGGTTTTGATGCTCCGAGACTCAGAGTTATGTATCTGGATAAGCCGCTCTACGAGCACAGACTTCTGCAAGCCATAGCAAGGGTTAACAGACCTTACGATGATAAAGAGTACGGGCTTATTGTCGATTCTATTGGACTTATGGAGCATCTTACAAAGACTATGGCAATTTACAACCTCCTTGCTGATGAAGATGCTATGATTCGGCAAGATTTGGAACTTAACCTCATGAGCTCCATCGAGCAGAAGTTCTCAGAGTTTGAGCTCAGGTTTAACAAGTTAAAGGAAGAGTTGAAGATGCTCAAAGTTGGAGAGGAAGAGGTGGGGATAGATCTTGATGCTGTAAAGAACGCACTAAAGACTGGTGAAGGAAAGGAAGAGCTACAGGCTAAGATAAAAATGCTTGCAATGCTCCATACAGAAGACATAAACTTGTCAGCTAGACTCGTGAAACTTGTAAATGAGATGAGAAGTATTCTGAGGCTCTATAAAGCTCTCGGAGCGTATACCCAGAAAATAGTTTATATCGACGATATTCAGGCTCTCGCATACATTTACTACAAATTGAGAGCTATAATATTCCCCAGAACTGCGAAACTCGGAAAAGATTTCTGGAACGAGCTTAGATCTTACATCTATCAGAAAACAATTGTTGAGGAATTCAAAGAGATTGGAAAAACGAAACTCGAACCTGAGAAGATAGAAAAGCTTGCTTCCGATTTCGCCGAGAAATTTGGAGAAGAAGAACTTAGAAGAAAGATAATCAATCAGCTGGCTGATTACTTCTTCTACATCAGAAATTTCGTAAGAGAAAAAATGCACGATCCTGTTTACAGGCAAATAGCGGAGAAAATTGAAAGGTTAAGAATAGAATGGATAATGAGAGTTGTAAATACGAAAACATTCCTTGCAAAACTTAGAGCAATCGAGGATGAGATGAAAGAGTATAGAAAGAAAATAGAAGGCAAATCACTTGAAGAAAGATTGAAAGAAAGCATGAGTTATTACGTGAAGCAGAGAACGAATAAAAACGTTGATTTTACAAGCGCTGAAAAATATCTCAAGAATCTGGTTTCTCGAAAAATAAAGATACTTCCAGGGCACGAGAGAGAACTCAAAACTAGAATTTTGGAGGATCTGTTCTTAGCGGGTGTGAAAGAAAATGAAGCTGTAAAACTGACTGATGAACTTGTAGATTACATAAAGGAGGAGCTGGAGAGGATATGGAACGAAAAGAAGTAATAAGACTCTTTAGAGAAGTTGTTAGAGAACTCGGCTTGGAGAAAGTAGTTAGAATCAGAATTGTTCCTATGAAAAGGAAAATAGCATCTTTTTCTTTTAAAACTAAAACTCTGAGAATAAATCGTAATATTGTCGAAATTTTCGATGAGAAGCTCATGAGGTTCATAATTCTGCATGAACTCATACATTTTAAGATAAATGACGTAAACCATGGAAAAGAGTTTTTCGAGGAGTTGGGAAGGTATTACTCAGAAAAAACGATGAAAAGTCTGGAAATTGAGATAATTAAGAGGCTTATTTCTAGTTCAAATCTAAATTCTGAGATTATTCACTTTCCTCAATCCCCTGACAGCTCCACCTCGCGAGAACCGTAATAGCTCCTGAAATTACGATCATCACTGCAAGGCATGCAAACCACAGCCTCGTAATTTCCAGAGTGTATACTACAACAAAGAGCATGGCAAAAATTAACAGCGCAAATACAAGGATTCTAACATGTTCAGTAAACTGTATGCCTCCACCTCCTGTAGGCGTAGCACAGAACCGCGGTCACACAACTCCTTATCCTGCACCGGATGCAGGATTTTGAGGGAGCTTGAGAAACTTCTGGAAAGATTGAAGCATTCTCTCCAGTAACTCTTTTAGGATGTTTTTAACCACTATTCAATAATAACCTGGTAGCTGTTAATTTTATAGCTGGTTGAAGCTTTGTTTTGTAAGCAGGTAGAATTCATTACTTTAAAT
>DQTF01000058.1 GCA_015662935.1 Crocinitomicaceae bacterium
GAAATAAAAGGTTCTCAAAAGGTGGAATCAAAGAATGGTCTTTGTACAGGGATGTTGTTGGAAGATTTCGTATCTTGGAATGGTGCAGATATTGAATTTGCAGGTTTCGGTTGGGATTATGCAGGAAATGTTTTCCCGGATCAAGAAGGTCAACTTGCTACATCAAAAGTAGATGTGGTCTTAATCAACAAACAAGAAAGCTATGATGGTTTTGATTTTATGATTGGGGACGTTGTTCTTAATTCAAGAGAAGAACGATTAAAAGAAGCTCCAGTTGTAATTGAAACTTTATCTTTGAGCCTTATTAACGAAGAAGAATAAATGTCAGTATATTCATTTAACGGGTTTATTCCTGTTATCAAAGAAAGTAGTTTTATTCACCCTAAAGCAAGTGTTACGGGAAATGTAATCATCGGTGAAGATGTTTACATCGGTCCTGGAGCTGCTATTCGTGGTGATTGGGGACAAATAATCATAGAAGACGGTTGCAATGTACAAGAAAACTGCACGATTCACATGTTCCCGGGAACAACGGTAACTTTGATGAAAGGTGCACATATTGGACACGGAGCTATCATTCATGGAGGAACAATCGGCGAAAACTGCCTTATCGGAATGAATGCTGTGATTATGGATGATGTTGTCATTGAAAAAGAATGCATCGTCGGAGCATTGAGCTTTGTTCCTGCGAAAACGAATTATCCTAAACGTAGTTTAATCGTTGGAAATCCCGCGAGAATTCTCAAACAAGTGAGCGATGAAATGATTGGCTGGAAAACAAAAGGAACGGCGTTGTATCAGATGTTGCCGAAAGAATGCAAAGATACGTTGATTGAATGCGAACCGCTGAGGGAAGTTGAGGATGGAAGACCTGTTCAGGAAGCGATGTATTCGACTTGGGAGAAGATTAAGAGTGGGAAGTGATGAATTGAAATGGGCTGTTGTTTAATTATGAATTATTGTAGTGGGTAACTGTTAGGATTATGAATTATTTGAAGTTGATTATTTTATAAAACCATATCTTTTTTTGTTAACCTTTTAAAATTTCTTTCTACTAAGTAAATAAACAACATTAATTACAGATTGTAATGTTAAATCTAGTTATTAGTAAGAATTTTTGTTTTTTCATGTATAAGCTCCGCCAAAATACTCACTGCAATCTCTTCAGGTGTCTGACTGTTAATCTGAATACCAATCGGAGAATGAACTTTTGCTAACTGCTCCTTCGTAGCTCCTTCGTTAATCATTTCTTCGAAGAGACGCTCTACTTTTTCTTTGCTGCCCATCATTCCAATGTATTTGAATTGATGATTCAGTAAGTTTTGCAAAACCACTTTATCCGTGCGGAAACCGAAGGACATTAACACAACATATTTGTTGCTTCCATCTGTAAGAATGGAGCCTATATCTTCGTAGTTTTCGATGTAAATGTGTTTCGCAACTTCATTTTGCTCGACAGTGTTTAGATTTTTTCGATTGTCGTACGTGAATATCTTAAAATTAAGTAAATGTCCAATTTTTGACAGCGCCAAACCGACGTGTCCTCCACCGACAATGTGCAATTCATCATGAACAGAAAGATCTTCTTTTAAAGACCAAACTTCATCGTTTAGTTGCAAATAATAACGTGATGATAAAGATTCATCCGCTGAAAAACAAACCGCATCTACCTCATAATCAACAATTCCAGTGTTCGATGAGATTATTTGCTCAATGAGTAACGCATCCTTATTTGTCAATGAATAAAACGCAATTGTTTGTTCTCCCGAGCAAATCATTCCTGATTTATCATGCGCAATACTATCCTTGTGTACTTGTCGTTTCTTGAATGGGGCGAATTCTTTCTGCAACAATTCTTTCTTGCATAACTCTACCAATTTGTGCTCCATGAAACCACCACCGATAGAACCAAATAATTCTCCCGATGAACTGACCATCATTTTGAATCCTTGACGACCGGGACTCGATCCTTTGCTTTCGAGCACAACCATTAAAACAATGCGATTGTTCTCTTTTAATTCTTCTGCTATTTTTTTCCAGACTTTCATTATTTATGCAAACCAAACAGCGCTTAATGAATAATAAACTGCCATAATTCCCGAGAAAATGGCACTCGATAAAAATCGATGCTTTAATTCTATCTTGTTCTGAATGATGTAATTTGCACCTAATGAAACAGGAATGTTTATCGCAAAAGAAATGACTCCTGTGAGCAATAACCCCCAACCGATAGCATCATAATTTCCACTTACGAGCATGATAAATAAGATGTGTCGCGCAATCCACAAAGGGTTGAAATACAGCATCGCCATCAATGCACGAGTCATGGACGTCTTCAATCCAGGAGTGCCTGTCACTTTCTTGTCAATCCACTTAAAATAGTTGGGAATCTCAAAAGCGTAAACCGTTGCGCCAATCAAAAAAATACCCAATAAGCGCATCCATGAGAAATCATCCGAAATCACTGAAGCAATGGTATCCCCTACTGCATATATGACTCCTCCCTTTGCAATATTATTTATTTTGTATTCTAACGCCATTAGCTGTACAATCCTGTTAAGACTTTTTCGTGGGTAAACGGTGCATTTTGAATCAACTTGTAATTCGGATTAAATGCCTCAATTGCATTCTCAATCGCAAAATAAGCTCCGATTCCATACATCAATGGAGGTTCTCCAACTGCTTTTGATTTCATAATTGCCATCTCCGTTCCGACGGTGTCATGCGGTTCTACAATTAATTCTTTCGGCACAGAATAAATGTCTGGTACTTTATAAGTTGACAGAGAATTTGAACGCAATCGACCATTATCATCGTAACTTATTTCCTCCATTGTCATCCAGCCCATTCCTTGCAC
>DQTF01000013.1 GCA_015662935.1 Crocinitomicaceae bacterium
GATAGGCATCGTTAGAAGTATGTCTCAAAAGAAGCAAATGGCAGGAGATCATAAGTCACAAGGAATGGAGATAACTTCTAAAAGAATAAAATTAATTCAAAAAATTTCAGAAAACAATATATCACTAGTTGGTCCCAATGAAATAGTAGATTCTAACGGTTCAATCAATGGAACGAGGGTTTTAATCAAAATACCACGAGAGAATTTGGTAGATTAGATCAAATGATGTATATTTGTTAGGAATGAATAAAACAGTTTACATATCAATTATCTGCATAGGATTAATTTTTGCTTCTTGTCAAAAAGAAACAATTGTTCCTGTTGGTGATGTGAATGCTGAAGTTCCTACTTGGAATCTTGAAAAAGAGTTAGAACAACATGATGATTCTGCAACCAATCCTGACATCGTTGATCCTGAAAATGAAGAAACATTGGATGGTGATATTACAGATCCAAACAATGATCCTGATGGAAAAGAAGGAAAAAAGAGAAAATAAATAAATTTTTATATAAAGAAAAGGCTCGTTTAAAAACGAGCCTTTTCTGTTTCCAATCAGTCAATAAAAGATACAGTTCAAATTATTGTTTTCAATATTTAAAAGTCTTTCTTTATATTAGCTTCATTGAATTGAACAATGAAATAATTATACATGTCTAATAAGGTAAACGAAGCGCTTTTTGATTTAATACAATCAATGACTAAGTCAGAGAAAAGGTATTTTAAATTACTTTCCTCTAGACATTCCATTGGTGGAGAGAATAATTACATTAAACTCTTTGATGCTATAGAAAAGCAAGACGAATACGATGAAGAGGAACTATTCATTCAATTCAAAGGAGAAGCTTTGTTGAATCGGTTTTCTATCACAAAAAAAAGGTTGTACGACCACATTCTTTCAGCTTTAGATTCATTTCATGTTTCCAATTCTAAAGAAGCACAATTATATAAGATGCTTCATTCAATAGATCTTTTATATAATAAATCCTTGTATGATCAAAGTTCAAGAATTCTCCGAAGTGCTGAAAAATTAGCCATCAAACATGAAAAGCTGGAAATTTTGCAAATTCTCTCTCAAAAGAAAAAGAAATTAATCGAAACGAAAGGTTATTTACAGTTAACTGATGAATGCATCAAAGATCAGTATGAGAAAGACAACTCCAATAACAATGAAGTAATTTTGAGCAATGAATTGTGGTCGATTAAGAGTAAACTCTTTTTAAAGCTGTCAAAAAAAGGAATTTCACGAACAGAAAATGATGTTGAAGAATATACAATGATTTGCAAGAAAGTGCTCGATGAAGAATTACAACCTTCAAATTCTATTGAGAATAACTATTTAATTTATCATATTCGGGGTGCTTATTATTATGCCATTGGACAATTGGAAAATTCTTTAATAAACCTTGAAGAGAATATGAAAATTTTTGAGAAAGATCAACACAGTGTGATTGGTGTAAATAGAAAAGTTTCGATTTTTTCTAACGCAATTTATATATGCAATCGTTTGGGGCATCATAAGAAACAAGTCGATTTTTTAGCTAAAATGAAAGATATCTCAAAGAATAGTAAGGAAAACGAAGACATCGAAATTAAATTATTTTCTAGTATTTCTAGTATTGAGTTGAATATACACCTAGAGAAAGGTGATTTTGAAAAAGCCTATTCTGTTGCTCAATCAATAGAAGATAAATTGCTCCAGTTTGATGATAAAATAACACCCATTAGAAAAGCATTTTTATCTTTTAAAATTGCGGTTGTTTATTTGGGTAAAAATGATTGTAACGCTGCTTTAAAATGGGTGAATGCTATTTTGAACGATACTAGCCTGGATAAAACGGAGGACATTGTTGGTTATACACAGCTACTAGACCTATTGATTCATATAGAATTAAAAAATGACAAACTATTGCCTTATTCACTTAAAAATACAACACGATTTTTTAAGTCAAGAAATAGACTATATGGGTTTGAAACGATATTTCTGCAGTTTATTAATCAACTCATTAAATGCGATAATCATTTTGATAAAGAATTGATTTGGGAAGAACTCAATGAACAACTTGACGGTATATCTGAGAATACGTTCGAGAGTGTAGCGTTGGATTATTTTGATTTTAAATCTTGGGCAGTCTCAAAATTGAAAAATAAGGCGTTTAACCTTGTGGTTCGTGACAAGTACAATGCTTCTTTGAGAAAAGCCCCTTAATCATTGAAATGAGTCCAACCTTGGGCTGTTAATTCAATTGCAGATCCATTTTTGTCGATGTAATAACGCCCATCTTTCTCATCTGTAATGTGACCAATAACCGTCATGTGAGGATTTCCCTTTATCTTATCGTAATCTTTTTGAGAAACGGTAAAAAGCAATTCATAGTCTTCTCCACCATTCATTGCGCATGTATGAGGATCTAAATTAAACTCAATAGCAGTCATTGAGGTCTTTGTATCAATTGGTAATTTCTCATCGTAAACATGGCAGCCAACTTTACTCGACTTGCAAATATGCAACACTTCCGAAGCCAAACCATCCGAAATGTCAATCATAGAAGTTGGTTTAACATCCAATTCTTTTAAAAATTTAATGACATCTACTCTTGCTTCTGGTTTTAATTGTCGCTCAATGATGTAATCATGCCCATCTAAGTCTGGTTGTATCGCAGGATTTGCATTATATACTTCTTTCTCTCGCTCTAGAACTTGAAGGCCAACATAAGCTGCTCCTAGATCACCTGTAACAACTAATAAATCATGCTCTTGAGCGCCAGAACGGTAAGCTATATCTTCTTTTATAGCTCTTCCAATTGCTGTAATACTTATTGTTAAGCCTGAAAGAGAAGAGGATGTATCACCTCCAATTAAATCTACATTGTAGAACCTACACGCTGTATGAATACCGTCGTACAACTCTTCCAATGCCTCAACAGGAAAACGATTAGAGACAGCAATTGATACAGTGATTTGTTCTGCAACACCATTCATTGCACATATATCAGATACGTTGACAGCAACGGCTTTATAACCGAGGTGTTTTAATGGCATGTACATTAAATTAAAATGCACACCTTCAATCAGCATGTCAGTTGAGATAAGCTGTGATTCTTTATCATTAATATTCAGAACAGCAGCGTCATCACCAATCGCGAATTCGGTTGTTTTCTGAATAGATTCAAATTTTTTTGTCAAGTGATCAATCAGTCCAAATTCTCCTAAATTGTCTAATTCTGTTCTCTGTTCGCTCATCTCTTATTTTTTTGCAAAATTATGAATATTCTTTGCATCTAAGAGAAAAATGTAAACCTTCTGTATGATTAGAGGATATTTTATGAATAAATAGTAACTTTTATTGATTGAAATGTAGAATAAGCGCTTTAAAATGAGTTTTTAGAATAGAAACTTAAAATAAATATTCATTTTTAGCTGGAGTATGATAACTCAAGCAATCATTCTATTCAATTGATTGAGTTATTTAAGGCGGTTGAATTACTGAAAATTCGATGTTAAATTACTCTTTAACTTCGCTAAAAGAAGAAATTTCTTCGGTAAAAGTATTATGCATGCATCGTAAATGTGAAATGACAGGTAAGCAACTAGGTCGTTGCTAAAACGTTTTATAAGTGAATCCCAAAATGTATTACTATGAAAACTTCTACTACAATCAGTCTGTTTTTCTGTTTTTTAACTTTTAGTTTATTGGGTCAGCATGATCATCATGAAACAGAAAAATTATTTGAATCAATACCGTTGTTTCAATTTGAAATTGATTTAAAATTACCAAAAAATTACTTAGACAATCAACGAGCAATCGATTTAGTCGATGAAAGATATCAAACGTTTCATAATAGCATTGAAAATAGACAAATAAACGATGAGCATATCAGCGAAATTGATTTTCAGTTAGAATATGAAATGTTACTATCTGAAACTAGAGAAGGAGTAGATTCAGTTTCAAAACTTCCGAGTCAACCTAATTATCCTACAACTAAGATGCTCAATGGACCTTGTGTAAATATGGATTTTGAACAAGGTGACCTTTCAGGTTGGACTTTAACGAGGGGGAATGTTGATGGTTCTGTTCCTTTTTCTTTTGTAGGTGAGTTTCCGGTTGGTCCTGGTCCTTACCATTCAATTTTTGGAGGAGGTGTTGATCCTGTTACTGGAATTTCGAGAGTAAATCCAATCAGTGGTGCATTCTCTGCTCGTTTAGGAAACGGAACAGGTGTTGGAGCAAGAGCAGCGAGAATGAAACAAACATTCTTGGTTGATCCAACTAATTATATGTTCACTTATAGTTACGCTGTTATTTTTCAATCACCTGTTGGTCATGCTTTAAATCAGTTGCCTTATTTTACTGTTCGTGTTTTTGATTCTTCTGGCGCAAGTGTCCCTTGTGGAGAATATACGGTTATCGCGGACGCAGCAAATGCATCAGGATATCAATCTACAACATGGGGTGGTTCAACTGTTTTATACAAAGATTGGACAACGGTTTTTGCGAATTTAAGTGCATACATAGGACAAAATGTGACGGTAGAATTTACTTCTGGAGATTGCTCATTAACAGGTCACTTTGGTTATGCCTACATTGATGCAAGTTGCGGAAACAGTCAAATCATTACTTCTTCAAGTACAATCTGTCAAGGTGATTCTGCAATCTTGACTGCTCCAGCAGGTGCGTCTTCATACTTGTGGAGCAATGGAGCAACGACACAAAGTACGACAGTTTATTCTGGCGGGACATACTCTTGTATTCTTACACCATTTGCTGGTGGAGGTTGTTCAATTACACTTGACATTACTATCACAGAATATCCAAAACCTATCGCAAATTATTCTACGAATACATTAATTATCTGTCAGAATGATAGCGTTCATTTTACTGATTTATCAACCATTCCTTCTCCAGGTGTAATAACTGGTTATCGTTGGGATTTTGGTGATGGAATTGTGACACCTATTTCTTCAGGTTTAATATCAGGGGTTTCTAACACAACAGGAACATATCTTACACCAAGCCATCTTTATTCTATTGCAGGTAATTTTACGACACAACTATTTGTTCAATCTGCAGACGGATGTACAGATTCTATGACAATTAACGTACTTGTTAATCCATCTCCGATTGTGGTTGCTGGTCCTGATGTAACAGTTTGTGAAGGAAATAATGTGACATTATCAGCAAGTGGTGCAAGTTCTTACATTTGGAACAATGGCGCGACTAATAATCTTCCATTTACACCGCCTGTAGGGACAACGATTTATACAGTAATTGGAACAAATGGTAATGGATGTTCAAATATGGACAGTTTAATTGTTACGGTGAATCCTTCTCCGATTATACAAGCGAATGCTACTTTAACAACTTTATGCGCAGGTGAAAATCTTACGTTGACAGGCTCTGGAGGTGCATCTTATTCTTGGAATAATGGAGTGATTGATGGAGTTTCTTTTGTCCCACCTGTTGGAGCAACAAATTATGTGGTGACAGGAACAGATGCAAATGGGTGTCAGAATGAGGACAGTATTACAGTAACTGTCAATTCATTGCCAGTTGTTGTAGCAGGAATTGATCAAATTGTTTGTGAAGGTGCTCAGGTTACTTTGTCTGCTTCAGGAGCAAGTTATTATTCTTGGGATAATGGAGTAACGAATAATGTTGGTTTCTATCCTTCTGTTGGAACAATAACTTATACAGTAATTGGTACCGATGCAAACGGATGTCAGAATACAGATAATGTAGATGTAACGGTGAATGCAAATCCAACTGTGCAAGCGAATGCAAATAACTCAATTGTTTGTGATGGAGCATCTGTTATTCTTACAGGTTCAGGAGCAAGTTCTTATTCTTGGGACAATGGTGTGACAAACGGCCTTGCTTTTATTCCACCAGTTGGGGTGACGACTTATACAGTGACGGGAACGGATGCTAATTATTGTTCAAATACAGACCAAATTAATATCACCGTAAATGCGCTACCAAATGTTGTTGCGGGTCCAGACCAAGAAGTATGTGATGGTGTTGCTGTTACGTTAGTTGCTTCTGGAGCAATCAATTATTCTTGGAATTTGGGAGTTACGAATGCGGTTACTTTCTATCCAAA
>DQTF01000228.1 GCA_015662935.1 Crocinitomicaceae bacterium
ACAAAGCAAATACTGAAACTTCTCAGCAACGTAAAAATGAAGCATTAAAGCGTCTTAAAGTTATTGAAGCGTTAATCGATGCGAATACACGTATAGAAAATCGTCCAGAATGGATGATTGTAAAAACTGTACCTGTTATACCACCAGATTTGAGACCATTGGTTCCACTTGATGGAGGTCGTTTTGCAACGTCTGATTTAAATGATTTATACAGAAGAGTTATTATTAGAAATAATCGTTTGAAGCGATTAATAGAAATTAAAGCTCCAGAAATTATTTTACGTAATGAGAAACGTATGCTACAAGAATCTGTTGATTCTTTGTTTGATAATTCTAGAAAATCAAGTGCTGTAAAAACAGACAAGAATAGACCACTTAAATCTTTATCTGATAGTTTGAAAGGGAAGCAAGGTCGTTTCCGTCAGAATTTATTAGGAAAAAGGGTTGATTATTCTGCTCGTTCGGTAATTGTTGTAGGACCAACATTAAAGTTACATGAGTGTGGATTGCCTAAAGATATGGCAGCTGAATTATTCAAACCATTTATCATTCGTAAAATGATAGAGCGTGGTATTGTTAAAACAGTAAAATCTGCGAAAAAATTAGTTGATAAAAAAGATCCATTAGTTTGGGATATTTTAGAAAATGTAATTAAGGGACACCCTGTATTACTGAATCGTGCACCTACACTTCACCGTTTAGGAATTCAAGCATTTCAACCAACTTTAATTGAAGGAAAAGCTATTCAGTTACACCCATTAGTGTGTACTGCATTTAATGCCGATTTTGATGGAGATCAAATGGCAGTTCATTTACCTTTAGGAAATGCAGCTGTTTTAGAAGCTCAAATGTTATTATTAGCTTCTCATAATATTTTGAATCCTGCAAATGGAGCTCCTATTGCTGTACCTTCTCAGGATATGGTTTTGGGTCTTTATTACATGACCAAAATTAGAAAAACTACACCTGAATTGGTTGTAAAAGGAGAGGGTAAAACTTTCTATTCACCCGAAGAGGTTGAAATAGCTTATAATGAAGGAGCAATAGATTTACATGCATCAATAAAAGTTAAAACGCAAGACGTTGTTGACGGTAAGCAAGTAACTAAATTGATTGAAACTACCACTGGTAGAATTTTATTCAATGAGTTAGTTCCTGCAGAAGCAGGTTACATCAATGAAGTATTAACTAAAAAAGCATTAAGAGACATTATTAGTGATATTCTTAAAGTTACAAATGTACCAACAGCGGCTGATTTCTTAGATGAGATTAAAAACTTAGGTTACACAATGGCATTTAAGGGTGGATTATCTTTTAACTTAGGAGATGTGGTTATACCAGATGCTAAGAAAGATATGGTTGCTAAAGCTGAAGCTCAAGTAGAGGAAGTTAAGATGAATTATAACATGGGGCTTATTACAAATAATGAGCGTTATAATCAAATTATTGATGTTTGGACACACACCAATTCAAGATTGACACATATCTTGATGGATTACTTAAAGAAAGATCAACAAGGTTTCAACTCTATTTTTATGATGATGGATTCTGGAGCAAGGGGATCTAAAGAGCAAATTCGTCAGTTATCTGGAATGAGGGGGCTTATGGCAAAACCTCAAAAATCTGGATCTGGTGGAGGTCAAGATATTATTGAGAATCCAATTCTTTCAAACTTTAAAGAAGGATTATCAATTTTGGAGTACTTTATATCTACTCACGGTGCCCGTAAAGGTTTAGCCGATACTGCACTTAAAACGGCAGATGCAGGTTATTTAACAAGAAGATTGGTTGATGTTGCACAAGATGTAGTTGTAAACGCTGTAGATTGTGGAACTTTAAGAGGTCTTACTGCTACTGCACTTAAAAAGAATGAAGACATAGTTGAAAGTTTAGCCGATAGAATTTTAGGACGTGTTGCTTTAAACGATATTGAGCATCCAGAAACTGGAGAAATTATAGTAGCTGAAGGTGTTGAAATTAAAGAAGTTGAAACAGAATTAATTGAAGCTGCTGGAATTGAAGAGGTTGAAGTTCGTTCTGTATTAACTTGTGAAAATACGAGAGGTGTTTGTGCTAAATGTTATGGACGTAACCTTTCTACAAGACACATGGCTGTCAGAGGTGATTCTATTGGAGTTATTGCTGCCCAGTCTATTGGTGAACCAGGAACACAGTTAACACTTCGTACTTTCCACGTTGGGGGTACAGCATCTAATGTTACAGATGAATCGACAATTTCTGCTAAATTTAGTGGTAAATTAGAAATAGATGAGTTAAAAACTGTAACAAAGAAAGACGAAGAAGGAAATGAAGTTGAAGTTGTAATTGGACGTGCTGCAGAAATGAGAATTTTAGATAGCAAAACAAATCAAGTTTTAGCAACTAACAATATTCCTTATGGTGCTCATTTTACAGCAACTAACAATACTGCTATTAAGAAAGGAGATGTTATTTGTAAGTGGGATCCATATAATGCTGTAATTATTTCTGATATTGAAGGAAAAATTGAGTTCGAAAACTTAATATCTGGAGAAACATATCGTGAAGAAGTTGATGAGCAAACAGGATTCTCTGAAATGGTTATTAAAGAAAACAGAAGGAAAAAGAATGTTCCTACTATTTTAGTTGTAAACAAAAAAGGAGAAACGTTAAAATCGTTTAGTTTACCAGTCGATGCACACGTTGTTGTAAAAGAAGGTGATTCGATTACTGCTGGAGAAATCTTAGTTAAGATACCTCGTAAGTCTGGTAAATCTGGAGATATTACTGGGGGACTTCCTCGTGTAACTGAAATGTTTGAGGCTCGTAACCCATCTAACCCAGCTGTTGTAGCTAAGATTGATGGTGTTGTTTCTTACGGTAAAATTAAGAGAGGTAATAGAGAAGTTATTATTGAAGCTAAGACTGGTGAAGTGACTAAATATTTAGTGCCACTTTCTAGACATATTTTAGTTCAAGAAAATGACTTTGTAAAAGCTGGTCAAAACTTATCGGAAGGAGCTACAACTCCAAAAGATATTCTAGCAATTAAAGGACCTACTGCTGTTCAAGAGTATATTGTAAATGAAATACAAGAAGTATATCGTTTGCAAGGGGTGAAAATTAACGATAAGCACTTTGAGGTAATTGTACGTCAAATGATGCGTAAAGTTGAAATCGCTGATGCTGGAGATACTATATTTTTAGAAAAATCTTCTGTTAATAAATGGGAGTTTATACAAGAAAATAATAAACTTTGGGGTAAGAAAGTAATTGAAGATGCTGGAGGTTCACAAAGCTTAAATGCAGGACAAATTGTTTCTGCTCGTAAGTTGAGAGATGAAAATTCAATGTTGAAGCGTAACGGTAAAAAATCCGTTGCTGCTAGAGACGCTGTGCCAGGAACTGCAATCCCAATGTTACAAGGAATTACAAGAGCTTCTTTACAAACAGATAGTTTTATATCTGCTGCTTCTTTCCAAGAAACGACTAAGGTACTTAACCTTGCTGCAGTTAGTGGAAAAGAAGATTATTTATTAGGATTAAAAGAGAATGTTATTGTTGGTCATAAAATACCAGCAGGAACAGGACTTGATTATTTCCAATCGATGACAGTTAGTCCAAAAACAGAAGGATCTGAAGTAATTATTGAAGAATAATTATTTGATTAGAAACATAGATTTTAAAAAAGGTCTTTCAGAAATGAAAGACCTTTTTTTGTTTCAGAAAATTAATACAGTTATTATTCCCAAAAACAAAAGGGTTAAGTATCTTTGCAGACTTCTAAACCTATGATTATTATGGAAAACCCAAAAAGATATACGATTACAGCTGCACTGCCTTACGCAAATGGGCCTCTACATTTAGGCCACTTGGCTGGTGTTTATATTCCTGCAGATATTTATGCAAGATTTATGCGATTAAATAACAGAGATGTTGCATTTGTATGTGGATCTGATGAACATGGAGCAGCTATTACACTTAGAGCGAAAAAAGAAGGGACAACGCCCCAACAAATTGTAGATAAATACCATGAAATGAATAAAAGCGTATTCTCTGATTTGGGAATTAGCTTCGATATATTTCATAGAACATCATCAGATTTGCATAAAGAAACGGCAGCTAGTTATTTTAAGGAGTTAGAAGAAAAGGGTGCTTTTGTAAAGAAAACATCAGAACAATATTACGATCAAGAGTTTAATCAATTTTTGGCAGATAGATACATTACTGGAGACTGTCCTAAGTGTAGTGCCGAAGGTGCTTATGGTGATCAATGTGAAAAATGTGGGTCAGATTTAAGTCCCTTAGAATTAATAAATCCAAAGTCAACCTTGAGTGGAAAAACACCTATTCTTAAAGAAACGTCTCACTGGTATTTACCAATGGGAGAGCACGAAGAGTGGTTAAAGTCTTGGGTAAAAGACGGTGTGCTCGATGGTAAAAAAGTTCACAATCCCAAAGAATGGAAAAATCAAGTCGTAGGACAATGCATGAGTTGGATAGACGGAGGCTTGCACGAAAGAGCTATGACAAGAGATTTAGATTGGGGAGTAAAAGTACCCATGAAAGATGCTGAAGGTAAAGTACTTTATGTTTGGTTTGATGCTCCGTTGGGCTATATTTCGGCTACTAAGCAATGGGCAAAAGACAATGACAAAGATTGGGAACCTTATTGGAAGTCTGATGATACTAAACTGGTTCATTTTTTAGCAAAAGACAACATCGTTTTTCATACGATTATTTTTCCTATCTTATTAAAAACCTTTGGAGACCATATATTACCAAACAATGTTCCTGCTAACGAATTTTTAAATTTGGAAGGAAAGAAATTGAGTACTTCTAGAAATTGGGCTGTTTGGGGACATGAATATTTAGAAGACTTTAAAGGGCAACAAGATGCATTGCGTTATGCCTTAACTTCTACTATGCCAGAGTCAAAAGATAGTGATTTTACGTGGGAAGATTTTCAAGCACGAAATAACAATGAATTGGTTGCTGTTTTTGGTAATTTTGTAAACAGAACATTAGTCCTTACTCATAAATATTACGAAGGAATTGTGCCTGAGCGTGGAGAATTGACAGATTTTGATAAGGAAGTATTGGAAGAATTAAAAACATTACCAAACAAAATTAAAAAATCCATAGAAGCTTACCGTTTTAGAGAAGCGATGGGAGAAGCGATGAATATGGCTCGACTTGGGAATAAATATTTAGCCGATACGGAGCCTTGGCGTTTAATTAAAACAGACGAAGAGCGAGTTAAAACAATAATGAATATTGCAACTCAAATTACAGCTAATTTAACAATTGCTTTCGAGTCTTTCTTACCATTTACAACTCAAAAATTGAGAGACATGATTGAAATGGATAAATTAGATTGGAACTTTATAGGAAAGGATAATTTAATTAAAGTAGGGCATAAAATTGGAAAATCTGAGTTGCTATTTTCTAAAATAGATGATGCTCAAATTGAAGCTCAGGCAGAAAAGTTAATAAATTCTCAAGAAATAGAAATCGATTTTCCAAAGCAAAAAGATACAATAGATTTTGAAGATTTTACGAAACTAGACATAAGAGTAGGGGAAATTATAGAGGCCGAAAAAGTTAAGAAAGCAAAAAAACTGCTAAAATTAACTGTAAATACAGGGCTAGATAAACGTACTGTTGTTTCTGGTATAGCAGAACATTATTCTCCCGAAGAATTAATCGGTCAAAAGGTTTCGATATTGATAAACCTTGCCCCAAGAAAAATTAGAGGAGTAGAGTCGCAAGGAATGATTCTAATGGCCGAAAACGAAAAAGGAGAGCTGTCATTTGTTTCGCCAACTAAAGATGTTCTAGCAGGTGGTAATGTAAGCTAGGTAAAATGCCTAAGATACTCAAACCGATTAGCTTTTATTCGTTTGCTCTTATTATTTTTTTTGAACTTATGAGCTCCCTTTGGTCGGTTCGGTTTTTTAG
>DQTF01000239.1 GCA_015662935.1 Crocinitomicaceae bacterium
AAATTGAATACCATTCAAAAATAAACTTACCTCCAACCTGTTTCTTTTTACATTATCTGCATTATATCTATATGAATAGACAACTTATCAACCTCATTATTGCGTTTTCATTTGTTGGAGTCGCATCACAGTCTTGTTCTCAAGCATATTCTGGAGAATCTTCTCAAGAGAATAATGAAACACATAGACAATCAACGTCTACTTTTATTGCAGAAAGAAAAATTGAACTAGAGAATCAAAAGCGAAAAGCAAAACAATTTTTAGCAAATCACAAAAATTACAGCCAAGAAATAATTTTCTTGCTAGACATGCGTCATCCTTCTCAAAACCATCGTTTTTTTGTGCTTGATTTATCAAAAGATATTATTGCAGAAAAAGGATTAGTTGCACACGGTAGCGGGTCGGTAATTGGAGATTCCCTTGTGTTCAGCAATATCCCCGAGTCTTACCAATCTTCATTAGGGAGATACAGGATAGGTACAAAGTATACAGGGAACTTCGGTAAATCATATAAACTCCACGGTTTAGATAAAACAAATAATAACGCTTTCAAAAGATACATTGTTTTGCATCCCTATTCTTGCGTTCCAGATGAAGAACAAGATTTTCCTATTTGCGAAAGTTTAGGTTGTGCAATGGTGTCTAACAATTTTATGAAAACACTTTATTCAATCATTGACACTTCTTCAAAGCCAATTCTGATGGTTATGTATTATTAGAAGCAACAATCTTCTCAACAACAACCTTGTCTATTGGAAAAGTAACATCGTTAGGAGTCAATTCTGAAATTTTTCTCCATCGAAATTTCTCCCCATCAACCGTCAAAGGAAAAAGGTGATTACCAACATTAATTTTTGCATAATCAATCTCTTTCACCCAAAAATAAAAACTCAACATTTGGTCATTTTCATTAAATACAGACTGTTGGTAAAAATCATTAACATAAAATAAATCACCAATAATAGTGTCGAGCCCTAATTCCTCTAGCAATTCTCGTTCAAGACATTCTTTGGTTCCTTCTCCGAATTCCAAACCACCGCCAACAAATTTTGTAAATGCTTTTCCAAATCGATGCTCGTCGGATAAAAGAATTTCTTTTTGATCATTAATGATGAGCGCGTAGCATCGGATGTTAAATCTTTGCATTATTCGAAAAGTGAAAGTTGATTTTCAGGAAGCAAGCGAAAAGTTTTACGATGGTACTTACAATCTCCATGATTAAGGATTGCGATTCTATGCTTTTTAGTCGGATAACCTTTGTTTTTTTTCCAATCGTAAACAGGAAATTCTTCATCCAGTTGTTCCATTAATTCATCTCGATACGTTTTTGCTAAAACAGATGCGGCAGCAATCGACAAATATTTTCCGTCTCCTTTGATAATGCATTCGTGTTTAATTCCTGTATATGGATTGAATCGATTCCCATCAATGAGCAACATTTCTGGAGTCGTTGAGAGTTGGTCAACGGCTCTATGCATTGCCGTAAAACTGGCATTGAGAATGTTGATTTGATCAATTTCTTTTTCATCGACAAAAGAAATTCCATAAGACAAAGCTTCTTTTTCAATGATAGGGCGCAATTTATTTCTTTGTGACTCCGTTAGCTTTTTAGAATCGTTCAATAAGTTATTCTTAAATCCTTTTGGGAGAATAACCGCAGCTGCTACTACAGGTCCAGCAAGACAACCTCTACCTGCTTCATCGCAACCAGCTTCTATTTGTCCTTTCTTGAAATAGGGGAGTAGTCCGCTCATGGAGTAAAGTTGGTAAAAAAATGTACTTTAGCCAAAGAATGATGCAACTATTATTAAGTTTTGTACGTTCTATTAATAACAGAAAGAAATTATAGAATTATGAAGAAGATATTTTTTACATTAATTGCCGTTTTAACATTAGCAATGACTGGGTTTTCTCAAGACGCACAGAAGGTTGCAGCTACAGAAGGTCAAGCAGCATTGCAGAAAAGTAAAGTTACAAAAGTATATACGTATACACTTCCGTCAAATATTACACAAGATCACATTGATAAAGTTTCTAAATACTATGCTTCATATTTTACAATTGCATTTGATGCTAGTACGCAACAAGCGGTTGTTACGATGAATTCTGAAATGGAAAAAGGAGAAATGGTAATGGGACGCTTTTTGAGCTCTTGTCAAGTTCGAGAAGTTAAAGTTGACGATACATTACTAAGCTTAGATCAATTTATGAAGGAATATTTGAAGTAAGTACTGAATAATTTAAGATTCTAAATCGCATTCAATGAATGCGATTTTTTTGTTTCATAAATAGTGAAAAACTTATAGAATCTTCCGATATTTGTGGAGATTTAGAAACTTAAAAGAAACAAAATGAAAGGATTTGGAATTATTGTTGGAGTTGCGTTACTAGCAACTTCTTGTTCGTCAGAAAATACAGAAGTAGTTGTTGATGAAGTAGTCGAAGTAGCAGAACTAGGAGAATCTTACGGAGAGGTGAAAGTAAACATTGAAGATGCGATTTCTGTAGAGGAAATGTTGAACGAAATGGACAAAGGTCAAGAGTCGAAAGAGTTTACTATCGAGGCAGATATTGAAGAGGTTTGCTCGAAAGCAGGTTGTTGGGTGAACATCGACAAAGGAAACGGAGAAACGTTTATGGTTCGTTTTAAAGATCATTTTACGATTCCGCCAGCAACTGAGATAGGAACTGGAGCTTATCTTCATGGTTCAGCTCGTTGGGACACTATTCCAGTTGATTTATTGCAACACTTTGCAGAAGATGCAGGTAAGAGTGAAGAAGAAATTGCAGCCATCACAGAGCCTAAATTTGAAATTGGTTTTGAAGCAGACGGAATTACATTGAAGAAGTAAAATATCGGAGTATTAAAAAAGGGGTGCAATTAATTGCACCCCTTTTTTATGGTATTATTTTCTAATTATTTCTTAGAGATAGAACAATCAATGGTACTTGTTGATACATTCCCTGAAGAATTTGTTGATGTTGACTGGAATGATATACAGTCATAACTAGATTCAACGTATTTTTTCTTTACATCTTTTATTTCAACAGAGCTTGTATAAACTGTTGTTCCTGAACTGTTAGTGTATGTTTCTGTACATTCACATAAGTAATTCTTTTTACAAGAAGCTAATGCTATAATAGCTAATGATGCGATTAATATTTTTTTCATAATTGGTTTATTTTTCGATTGAACAATCATTAGTATTGGTAACTTTAACTGTTTCAGTTGTTGGTGTTCCTCCAATATATGTAGTTGTTTCATAAGCGTAAGAAGAAGTTGTAGAGAAACATTCTGCCTTCTCTGACATAAAACTTTTCTTAACATCCTTAAAAGTTGTCTTTGTTGAAGAAACAGATGATGTTGATCCGCTACTTGGCGAAGTTGATATTGAAGTTTCTGTACAGCTACATGTGTAGTCTTTTTTACAAGAAACTAGAGCAAAAGCAACGAGTGCAATAGGGTAAATTAATTTTTTCATTATTTATGTAATAAATTGATTGAACGCAAAGATACAAAAAAAATTGATTGAACGCAAAGATACAAAAAAAAGCTGTAAATCATTACAGCCTTTTAGAGTTAAATTCAACATGTATTGTTAATAACAATACGCGTTCTTTTCGATTATTTTGCTGGCAATTAACTGTCTCGCTTCTTTCGGATTGAAAGGTTCTGTTTTTGTGAAACGTTTTAATCCCATCAACATCATTCTTAATTCATCTCCTTCTGTGAAAGAATTCAATGCATCTTTCCCCGCTTTATTAATTAAGTCAGCGACATCGTAGAAATACGTTTTAACCATCGCTATTTGTTCTTGGCAATTTTCTTCTCCTTTCATTTCAATCATTTGTTGAACTCTCAGCAGAGACGATTCAGCTAAATAAGTCCAGATAGAGATATCTGCAATGTTCATGAGGATTTCTTGCTCTTTTGACATTGTCTGCATCAATTTTTGAACTGCAGAACCAGCAATCATTAGAATCGTTTTCTTAAATCCTTTCAAGTACAATTCTTCATTGCCTAAAATTGAAGTTGGTTTCTCAGCAAAATCAGGAATACTCATTAACTCATTTGCAACAGCCATTGCTGGTCCCATTAAATCTAATTCTCCTTTCATTGCTCTACGAAGAACCATATCTACCACCAATAAACGGTTAATTTCATTCGTTCCTTCAAATATTCGGTTAATTCTAGCATCTCGGTAAGCTCTTTCTACAGAAGATTCAGCAGAATAACCCATTCCACCAAAAATCTGAACTGCTTCATCTACTACATAGTCGAGCGCTTCAGAACCTGCAACTTTAAGAATAGCACATTCTGGAGCGAATAACTCAATTCCTTTTAAGGTTGCTTGTGCTTTATCCATTCCTTCAGAAATATAACCAGCAATTGCATCGTCAATATTTTGTCCTGCACGGTAAATCGCAGATTCAACAGCAAATGTTTGTATTGCTTGCTCTGCTAACTTATAACGGATTGCGCCATATTTAGAAATAGCTCTTCCAAATTGTTCTCTTTCATTAGCATATTTAACAGAGTCCGTAATTGCAGCTTTAGATCCTCCCATTACTGCAGCTCCAAGTTTAATTCTTCCAATATTTAAGATGTTCAAAGCGATTTTGAATCCATTCTCTCTGTCAGAAAGTAAATTTTCAACAGGAACTTTGACGTTGTTAAAGAAAACTTGTCGAGTGGAAGAACCTTTGATTCCCATTTTCTTTTCTTCAGGATTCAATGTGATTCCCTCACTGTCTGCTTCAATTAAAAATGCAGATAATTTTTTATCGTCATCAATTTTAGCAAATACTGTGAAGAAGTTTGCGAAACCAGCGTTTGTAATCCACATTTTTTGTCCATTCACAACGTAATGTTTTCCATCGTCAGAAAGAATTGCTTTTGTTTTTCCTGAATTAGCATCTGATCCAGATCCAGGTTCTGTTAAGCAATAAGCCGCTTTCCATTCTCCAGAAGCTAATCTTGGAATGTATTTTTTCTTTTGTTCTTCTGTTCCGTAATACAATAATGGAAGTGTTCCAATACCTGTGTGAGCACTGTAGGCAACAGAGAATGAAAAACCATGAGCTAATTTTTCTGTTGTCAGCAATGATGTTTTAAAATCAACCCCCATTCCTCCTAACTCTTCAGGAACAGACATTCCAACTAAACCTAAAGCACCAGCTTTTTCAATAAGAGAAGGCATTAATCCTTCTTCCATTGCATCTATTCTGTCAAGATTTGGGAGAATCTCCGCACTAATAAAATCAAGGCACATATCTCCGATCATTTTTTGCTCTTCTGTCCAACTTTCTGGAATAAAAATTTCTGATGGGGCAGTATCTCTGATGATAAACTCGCCTCCTTTAATTGGTTTACTTGTATTTTCTGACATTTTATTATTTAATAGTGAATTTTCGAGTTGCAAGATACGAAAAATATTAAATACTATGCATGCATAGAAGTATTTTTTTGAATTGAATATTAAATTGTACTTTAGAGTAATTATTACCACATCTGTCCATGCAAAATGTTTTATTTTTCTTTCTTGCTTTCCTCTTTTTCTCTTGTCAATCTCAAGTGTCAAATGAATTGGAGAAAATAAATGGAGTGAATTTGGTGTCAGAAAATGAACTGCTAAATCAAAATCAGATCACTCCTCTTCTAGGTTTAAAAAGTAATTATGCAGCAGTGATTCCATTTTCATTTATGCCTGCAGTCGATAATCCTAATTTGACATTTGATAGTAAATGGCAATGGAAAGGGGAGAAGGTTCACGGAACAATCGAAAGTATTCAATTATTGCATAAGAATGGGGTAAAGGTCATGATAA
>DQTF01000264.1 GCA_015662935.1 Crocinitomicaceae bacterium
AAGTAGAAATTGACATCGAAGGAAAGAAAGTAATGGCAATCATTCAGGACATGCAAATGCACCCAGTGAAAGACACGCCAATGCACGTTGACTTTTTAGAGTTGAATGACAAGAAGCCGGTTAAAGTTAGTCTTCCGTTATTATCAGCAGGTTCACCAATTGGTGTAATGAACGGTGGTAAATTAAGACAACCATATAGAAAATTAAGAGTAATTGGACTTCCTGGAGATCTTCCAGAATCAATTACATTAGATGTTGCTGATTTACGTATCGGTCAATCTCTACGTGTTTCTGACATTAGCATTGATGGCGTTGAGTTTTTAGAGCCTGCATCTGCAGTAGTTCTTGGAGTGAAAATGGCGAGAGGTGCGGTTGATGAGGATGAAGAAGAAGAAACTGCTGAGGCAGAAGGAGAAGAAGGAGCAGCAACTGAAGAAGGAGCTGAATCTTAAATCTTATTCTTATAAAAAACTAAAGGCTGTCCATTTGGACAGCCTTTTTTTATTGCGGAGTATTTTTTATTGATAAGAGAACAAATAATTATTCAATAACAACTTTCTTTACAATAAACTGATTCTTTATTCTTAATAAGACAGAATAACTTCCTGTCGCAAAGTTCGAAACATCAATCTGAGAAGAAGGCTGAAACTTCTGTTGCAAGCAAATTTTTCCTTTTGCATCAGAAATAATCACTTCAAACTCTTCAGATACATTCTTAAATTGAAGAGACTCAGAACTTGGGTTTGGATATATCACGATTGATTCTAATACCTTCGATAAATCATTGATGCCAGCAGTCGAAACGTATCGTTGTCCATCACTATAGAATTCGTTCATTAGTCCTGCGTTATTCGTCGCTCGAACAGAAATGTAATAAATTTGATTGATAATTGGACTGGATAAAACAGATGAATAGACAGATGAAATAGAGTTTGTCATCCAAGAAACGACATCGTCCAATCCAGCAGAAGTTCCAATTGCAACGTCAAAATTAGAAACATCAGAATGGATGTCTTCAATGTTCCAGTTACTTTCAATTGTAGCGAAATAAAAGGTGTCAATGTCAGCGGAGTTTCCATCATTTAAGATGTTTAATACTGGAGCCGTCACATCAATTAAATACACAGAAGAAGATGGTGTTGAGAAATTATTTGCACTGTCGATAACGACTGTTTTAATATAACCCGACTCTATAGCGTTCTCACTTTCAATGGTCATTTCAGAACTAACAGAAATTGTAACTTGATTATTTCTAGAGTGGTAAACTTGCACATTGTCAAAATCAACTGCACACCCTCCAGACCTTAAAGAAATAAAATTACCTGCTGTTAAAGGTGTTGCATCTTGCCATTCCGAAACAAACTCATCATCGATAAAAACTTTTATCCAACCAGTTGTAGGATTATATAGTACTTTACTGTTGTAGGTTTGTCCAATATTTAATGTGTGTGCAGTGAAACTTTGAGAAGTAAACACATTGTTATCAACGGAAAATATTTCAATTGCATTATCACTTTCTCTTAAATAAACAAAATAAGAGTTTCCTCGATTACTTAAGTTTGGATTGTCACAGAAAAAATGAAGTCCAGCACGTTGATTAATATCGGAACTTGTTATTGTTTGATCCCATTCATAAAGATAAACTTCCGAAGAAATTTGATCGACAGACATATACGTGTTAGAGTTTTGTTCTGCAATATCTGAGAACCGATAAACTCCACCATTCATGGAATAGGTCCCTGTAACAGCAAACCAACTATTTGCATTGTCTTCAAAAGTTTCATATGCAAAACGATTGCTACCTGCCGCTTGCCAATCATTCTCCAAAAGATTTTTTTCTCCTACTAGATAAAACTTATCTGCAACTCCACTCATGTTATCGTTGTCAACAAAATCAACTGTAAAATCAGCTGTTTTCCAAGTTGTATTTGGTGTTATTAAAGTTATTGGAGAAATAGAGTCAACAGGAATAACTACCGGCTCTGAAATTGAATATGTAGCGTTCCATCCGGGTGCAGTTGTGCCGCAATCACTTCTAAATTCTACCACTAAATATCCTCCTGTAGATGTAATCTGCCCAGGTGAAGTAGTGCCTGTCCAACTACCAATTATTGGGTCATTAATTGAATCACCATCGTAGATGAACAACTTATCATAATCTAATTCAATATCAAAGCTTGTAAAATCAACTGTTACGGATGTGGATGTACCTGCTCCAAATCTCCAGATTAATCTTTCATCGTCTTGATAGTTTGATGAAGCGCCTCCAGAATCAAAGAAAGTCCCAGTAGGGTTTGTAATATTTGTGAAAGGAGTATCGAAGTTAATCAGTCGATAATACCTTTCCCAATCCCAGTTGATACCTGGGTCTGTATGTGATTGGCTAGGGAAATGTTGGTGTCCTTTTATTTTTGTGCAAGCACCTAACGTATTTGTTCCAACTGTTGCTGCTCCATAAAAAGTTCTTAACGGTGGAATTCCATATCCACTATTGCAGACATCTCTACTAAGGTCGGCAGAACTATTATACATAGGAGTTGTGTACCAAGAGGCGTCATCAATATACCCTTCATGCTCGTAACCAATAGTATATGGGTTTCCACTTCCAACATGCCAAGCCTTATTTGCTTCAAGTACCATCTGTGTTACTTGTCCATCGGACGAACGAATCACATAATGATAGGAAACATTAGAAGAACAATTTTGTGACCAAGAAATAGCACCGGCATAACTTCCTTGTATTGTATGAATGGTAACAGCTGAAATAGCTGTGCCACTTCTTGAACTATAATTACAACTTGGCGCAGGGTTCCATATTGCAGGACCGTATTCTGTAGATTTATTCATTGATACAGGAGATTTATAAGCAACATTGCCGTCAGAAAGTATAGAATTTGCTGTAAATCGAACAGTTTTAGAAGATAAAACGGCAAAGTTGTCACTCCCAAAAATAGCTGGAAGATTAAATAGACTTTTCGTAAAATTAAATTCGGTGGCTTTTTCTTCAGAATTCATAAAGCGAAGAATAGAATATACTTGCATATCTCTTGCAAGCATGTTAACTATTCCAGAATCAGGAATTTCACTAAGAGAATGAATAACTGCTCTAACAGATTGTCCGTTTACTCCATGTCCATCGAGAATTTGTTGCTGCTGTATCCTTTGGCTGAAAGCAATTGCATACGCCATGATTTGATTTTCGGCAGATTGCTTTTGTTCAGAAATACTAATCCCAGATAAAGTCGCGACAACTTTTCCATTCTCAATGAAATAATTTCCTCCATTGTCATGCAATCCCATTATCCCAAAAGCTTTTGGAATACCTGAGCATCCCGCTTGTTGATTCTGTAAATGAACCATGTGGGTGTTTGTCCACGCAACTGCTTCTAGTATCCCTCGAGGGACTTCGGGATTTGCATTATACGCATCCTGAAAAGAGTTTTGAGCCAATGACTGCAAAGAAAATATAATCGCTAATGCGATGAGGGGAAGTAGTTTTTTCACGTTGATTTGTTTAGTGTTACGAATGTATGAAATTCTAATCTAATAATAAAGAAAAACGGGCAATGATAATTCTAATCCTTTAATATAAAGGAGATTTCTTTTGATTTTATGGAAGAATAAGACCATTTAAACAGAAAGAGCCACTAATAACCATCGTGTCTGCTGGTGGCTGATTACTATACCAAGGATAAGAATGGGCATAACCTGTAAATGTTCCAATAATAGGTCTATAAATTCCATCTATTGAGCTTAAAATACTCGTAGAAACATCAAAAGTAATTTCAGAGACGTATAACGAATTGGTGTCGACCCCTACGCTTAAATCAAACTCCACTGATGAATTGCTTGTTATAGTTGTTATACCGCTTTTCATTTTACCAGGGTAAACTATTTCAAAATCAACGAATAATCCATCTTGGTCGGTCGAGTAAACAATAAAATTGGTGATACTATCTCCGAACCAACTCCTATTTTCCCCTTCTCTCTTTCAACCATTTAGGAACTTGCTTCTCTCCTTTGTGTTGATGATTCCTTTCAGGTCCAATCAATTTATCTGCTAAATCTGACCTATTCGCTTTATTCAATGATTGTCTGATAAAACTGTGATTCTCTCGTTTGTACCAAAAGAAGAATTTTCGTTGATTGAGTTTATCCTCTTTCTTTTTAACCGTTTTATAAGGCTTTAAAGTATATGGATGAACGCCTGAATAATAAATAACCGTTGCCACAGTCATTGGGGTAGGAGTGAAATCTTGCACTTGTTCCAGTTGGAATCCCATGTCCTTCGTTTCTGCAGCAAGGTTTGCCATGTCTTCATTGTCACAACCAGGGTGAGAAGAGATGAAATAAGGAATTAAAGGTTGATTTAAACCATGTTTTTCCGATAGACGATCATAGGTTTCTTTGAACTTGTGAAAGTATTTAAATGATGGCTTCCTCATTAGTTTTAGCGTAGCATCAGAAGTGTGTTCAGGGGCCACTTTTAAACGACCACTAATGTGTCGTTTGATTACTTGTTCAATGTATTCTTCGTGGTTGCCATCGTTGTTTTTCTTGTTAAAATCATCCACCAATAAATCATAGCGAATACCCGAACCAATAAAGGCTTTCTTAACACCAGGATGCGCATCTACTTTTTTGTATAAATTAGTTAAAGGTTTGTGACTAGTATCTAGATTACTGCAAATAACAGGATGAATGCAGCTAGGGCTTGAGCATTTAGCACAAATATCATCGTCAATACCTTTCATACGGTACATATTCGCTGAAGGTCCTCCAATGTCAGAAATATATCCTTTGAAATCTGGGTGCTCAACCACATTGTCTACTTCTCTCATGATGGACTTCTCACTACGAGATGCAATGAATTTTCCTTGATGTGCAGAGATAGTACAAAAGCTACAACCTCCAAAACAACCTCTGTGCATGTTGATGGAGAACTTAATCATATCATAGGCAGGAATTGCTCCACGCTTCTTATATTTAGGATGAGGCAACCTCGTATAGGGCAAATCAAATGAGGTGTCAATCTCCTTTTCCGTCATTGTTTTGTATGGCGGATTTATCACTAAGGTACGTTCTCCAATTTTTTGAATAATCCGATCAGCTTGCCATTTATTGGATTCAACTTCTATCGTCTTAAAATTGGCAGCAAACTTAATCTTATCATCTAAACAAACTTCATGACTGCTTAATTCTACCGTTGTCCAGTTTTTGTTTTTTGGTAATTCTTCTACTTCTTCTTGAATGAAGGCAACTTGTTTTAAGGTTCTTAAACCAGAAAATGGAACACCTTTCTTTAGCAACTTGAGAATTTCTCGCAAAGGTTGATCACCCATTCCGTAAACTAATAAATCCGCTTTTGAATCTTCCAAAATAGAAGGTCGTAATCGGTCTGACCAATAATCGTAATGCGTAACTCTTCGCAAAGACGCTTCAATACCACCAATCAAAACAGGGACATCAGGGTACAGTTCTTTGAGGATTTTAGAATACGTTTCCGTTGCATAATCCGGACGAAACCCTGCAGAACCTCCTGGCGTATATGCATCTGTAGAACGTTTCCGCTTATTTGCTGTGTAATGATTCACCATAGAATCCATGCAGCCAGCCGTTACCCCAAAGAAATATTTTGGACGACCAAATTTCTTAAAGTCACGCAAATCGTCATTCCAACTAGGTTGCGCAACAATGGCTACAGTAAACCCTTCGTCTTGAATTATTCGTCCAATAACAGCAGTGCCGAAAGAAGGATGGTCCACATATGCATCACCAGAGATTAAAACTACATCAACTTCTTCGAAGCCGTGTTTTTCAAGTTCTTTTTTGGTAATTGGGAGCCAATCAGTAATCGGTCGTTCGTTAATCATAGTGCAAAGGTACGTAAAATAGAATGAGCAAAAGGAAGAAATATTGTTTGTAGGTGAATGTGAATTAACGAGTAAATATATGATTCGTTAAAACTATTTTCTATCTTTACAAGGATGAGAATTTGGAGTTATTTATTAATCATTCTTGTTTTCTCTTCATGTTCAGAAGTGAAGAAAAAAATGTTGCGCACAAAAAAGGTTGAACACCAGTCCTTTCTTATCAATCTTGGGCATACGTATTCTGAAGTAGAGAACAATGTTTCTTTTCCTATATGGTTCAATGATACATTGGTGAAAAACCGAAAAATAAAATCCATTTCACGACATATTTTCCCCCCTTATGACGGTAGTGAAGCGAACAAACAGATTCCTGTTGAAACTAAAACCTATCAGTTTGATAAAAAGGGGGAAGTGTTAAAGTTTGAGGTTGATCGATTTTATGAATACGTTAAAGTTGGGGCATTAACATTTGACTATTTGGCTGCTAAAGATGAATACGGCTATTCTCCAGTGCAAATAAGTAATACAACTGAAAAAAATGAAATTGCAGATCAATTTTCAATTTTTGAAAAGGAAGAGTATGCGGAGAAATTCTTGGTTTATAGAGGGCAAGAGTCAGGAGATTATTTGTTCTATCTGAAGAATAGAAAAAATTGGGGAGGCTTATCTGTTGATTCAATCTTAAGACCAACACCTAATGATATTGTCGTTTTTGGCACCCCTATGAAACCGCACAAGAGTTACCAAGTTGAAAACACAGTCAATGAATTTAATGTTGTAAAGTACAGCTACTCAAAAGGCGACGATTTTTTGTTGAAACAAGAAATTAATAAATTCCCCTTCCACACATTAAGAAGCATCGAGTATGATGACAAAGGGCAGTGCGTAGGATTCATTGATTCAACTTTCAGTGGGAAGAAATATTTGACAAGAAGGAATTCTCGATTCATTTTTGAGAAAGGCCTGCCTGTCAGGTTAATACATGAAAGCAAATCAAACAATGCTGAGCACGGGTTTATTCAAGTGGAAGAATTTGTTTATGAATTTATGGAAAAGAACAAAGATGAATAACGCAATTATTTTTTTAGATGGACTACAGTTACTCACTTCAAATCTTTCAATCTAACAGGAGTTGGTTATTGAACTTGTCGAAGCACCGCTCCATTTTTCAATTCTTAATTCTTAATTCTTAATTAATACTCTTATCTTCGCGACATGAAATTATCAGAAAGTAAAACATTAAAAAACACTCCGTATAGAGTTATTATAGGAGATGCTAAAAATATACCCTCATCTATTTCTGCTGCAGACAAGAAATTGTTCAATGCATTTTTAAAGAAAGAAGATGATTTTACAGTCATCAGCGAGTTGGATTCTTCCATTTTTCTTGTGAAATACAATAAAGATGCTGAAAAAAATAGAGTATCAGGAGCTAAAATTCGTCAAGCATTAAAAAAAGAAGTAGAAGAAGTAGCATTTTTAGGTGACAAAAAGCATGCTTTTGACCTGTTAGAAGGCTTTCTTTTAACAAGTTATCAGTTTTTGAAGTATTTTAAAGACGGAGAAAAGAAAGAATATAAACTAGAAAATTTATTGGTAGAGGATTCATTCGGTGATGATGCAATTGATGAACTATTCGATATCACAACTGCAGTCTTTTGGGCAAGAGACATGGTTAATGAGCCAGTTTCCTTCCTTAATGCAGAGCAATTTGCAGAAGAAATAACGACTCTTGCAAATGATGCGAACCTAGAAGTAACAGTTCTAGAAAAAGCGCAAATCGAAGCCTTAAAAATGGGTGGATTATTGGCAGTAAACAAAGGTTCAATTGACCCTCCAACTTTCACCATTATTGAATACAAACCGAAGAAAGCGAAAAATAAAAAACCAATCGTTTTGGTTGGAAAGGGTGTCGTTTATGACACAGGAGGTTTAAGTTTAAAACCTACTCCACACTCTATGGATATTATGAAAAGTGATATGGGAGGTGCGGCAACGATGGTTGGTGCAATTTATCTAGCAGCAAAACAAGAATTACCTGTTCATTTAATAGCATTGATTCCTGCAACGGATAATCGCCCAGGCTTAAATGCTTACGCCCCAGGTGATGTTATCACCATGATGAATGGATTAACAGTTGAGGTTCTAAACACCGATGCGGAAGGGCGAATGATTTTAGCAGATGCATTGACTTATTCAAAGAAATTTAAGCCAGAATTGGTAATTGATGCAGCAACTTTAACAGGCGCAGCTCACCGAGCAGTTGGAGAACACGCAACTTGTATAATGGGAAACGCCAAAGAAACATACTTTGATCAATTAGAAAAGGCAGGGAATAAATGCCACGAAAGAACGATGACTTTTCCTTTCTGGGAAGAATACGGGGAGGAATTGAAATCGCCAATTGCAGACTTGAAAAACTTAGGAGGCCCTTCTGCTGGAATGATTACCGCAGGTAAATTCTTAGAGAATTTTGTGACTTCTCCATACATACACATGGACATTGCTGGTCCGGCGTGGCTAGATAAAGATTCTGCGTACAGAACACGTGGTGGTTCAGGTGTTGGAGTGAGAATGTTATATCATTTTCTTAAAAGTTATTAAATAATGGAGAAAGTTAAAGAGTCTAAGAAAGAAAAAATCACTCGCCCAATTGTCAAAGTTGGAATTTCAATAGGTGATGTTAATGGTATTGGCCCAGAAGTCGTGATGAAAGCATTATCTGACAATCGAATTCTGTTGGATTGCACTCCTGTTATTTATGCATCGTCAAAAGTTTTTTCTTTTCATAAGAAGCAAATGAATTTCGAAGACTTCAATTTTAATTCTTGTAAATCAATCGAGGATATAAATGATAATAAAATAAATGTGATTAACATTTGGGAGGATGAATTGAATATTGAATTGGGTAAAGCAACGGCTGATGGAGGCAAATATGCGTTTGAATCCTTAGAAAAAGCAACACAAGATTTAGCATCAGGCAAAATCGACGTTTTGGTTACTGCTCCTATTAATAAGGATGCAATGGGCAAGTCTGGGTTTAAGTTTCCGGGACACACGGAATATTTAGCAGATATGTCAGGTGAGGAAGATGCTTTGATGTTGATGGTGACAGATTCTTTACGTGTTGGTTTGGTTACGAGCCATATCCCAATTAAAGAAGTTAGTTCTGCGATCACCCTTGACAAAGTTTTTGATAAAATTATAGCATTTAGTAATTCCTTGAAGAAAGATTTTGGAATTGCTCGACCAAAAATAGCTGTTTTAGGATTGAATCCTCATGCGGGTGAGAATGGAAAAATGGGAGTAGAAGAAAATGAAAGCATTCACCCTGCAATTGAAAAAGCAAAGAATGAAGGAGTTTTAGCATTTGGCTCTTACCCTGCAGATGGCTTCTTTGGTTCTGATGCAAGATCAAAATTTGATGGCATCCTTTCGATGTACCACGACCAAGGATTATCTGCATTCAAAGCCCTATCTTTTGATGAGGGAGTAAACTTTACCGCAGGTCTACCCATTGTGAGAACTTCCCCCGATCATGGTACCGCTTATGATATCGTCGGTAAGAATGTGGCTTCTGGAGCGTCTATGCGCAATGCAATCTACATGGCAATTGATACATACAGAAACCACGTTGAGGAAAAAGAAGCAAGTGCAAATTATTTAGAAATTAGTCCGAAAAAAGACTTTAGAAGAGAAAGGTGAAAAAAGAATATAAACAAAGCGATGTTTATATTTAAAATTACTACCTTTGCGCCCCGTCTTTCAATATGATGGACGTAGAATTGATAAAGTGAAATTGGAAAAAGAGTATATCATTCCCTTTGTAGGATTAAAAATTGGGAAACATACTTTCGAATTTGAAATCACTGATTCGTTCTTTGAAAGCTTTGAGTACTCTATCATCCATAAAGGAAAGGTAAAGGTTGAGTTGTTACTTGAGAAAAAAGAAACAATGCTTATTGGTAATTACACAATTAACGGTGTAGTTGTTACCAATTGTAACCGATGCAATGACCCAATGGAAGTTGAAATTGAAGGAGAATATCAATTGATTTATAAGTTTGATGATAAAGCGTCGGATGATGAATCACTGATTATTGTTTATCCCGAAGAATACGAAATTGATATTAAAGAGAACATTCTTGAATTGATTACCGTATCTTTGCCTTATCGAAATATTCATCCAGAAGGAGAATGTAACGAAGATTTGATTTCAATACTAGATGAATATATCATGGTTTCTGACGATGATGAGAGCGCTGAAAGTGAACAAAAAAACACAGAGGAAGAAGATGAATACATCGATCCTCGATGGCAAGCATTAAAAGACTTATCGAAAGGTAAGAAGAAGTAAAATAGATTATAAAAGAATATAAATAAGAGAAAATGGCACATCCAAAACGAAAGATCTCGAGAACGAGACGTGACAAGAGAAGAACGCATGTTAAAGCATTTGCTAAAAACATCGCAACATGCCCAACAACTGGACAACCGCATTTATTTCACCATGCTCACTGGCATGAAGGGAAATTATACTACAAAGGAAAAGTAGTAGCAGAGAAAGAAGTAGCGATTTAATTCTGTACTTTAGCTCTTCTTTATGAAGATAGGTATAGATGTATCGGGAGGTGACTTCGCTCCAAAAGCAAATATTGCAGGTGCGATTTTAGCTCGAAAGGAACTTTCGACAGACATTCATATTGTCTTAATAGGCGACCAAGATCAAATCTTAGGTGGCCTTTCCTCGTTAAATGAGGATGCAAATAATTTTGAAATTATTCATGCGCCCGATGTGATAACCATGCACGATCACCCTGCGAGAGCATTGTCGCAAAAGCCAAACAGTTCTATAGCTGTTGGTTTTGATTTGTTGGCAAAAGGAGAAATCAATGTATTCGCTAGCACCGGTAATACTGGAGCAATGCTGGTTGGAGCAATGTTTAAAATAACAACTGTTCCAGGCGTTATTCGTCCGTGTATAACCTCAACGCTACCAGCAATTAATGGTGCAAAATCAATATTATTAGATGTTGGTTCTAATGCTGATTGCAAACCTGATGTCTTGTATCAATTTGCCGTTTTAGGTTCTTTGTATTCTAAGAATGTTTATCAAATTGAAAAACCAAGAGTGGCATTGTTAAACATCGGAGAAGAAGCAAGCAAAGGAAATATTCTTACGCAAGCAACACACAAGTTATTGGCTGACTCTACAGAGGTTAACTTTGTTGGAAACATCGAAGGAAGAGATCTTTTTGATGGCAAAGCGGATGTAGTCGTTTGTGATGGTTTTACTGGGAACATTGTTCTTAAAGAAGCAGAAGGAATTTATACCTTAATGAGAAAAAGAGGAATTCGAGATGAATTTTTCGATAGATTTAATTATGAGAATTATGGCGGAACTCCAATTTTAGGAGTCAAAGGAAATGTGATTATTGGTCATGGAATTTCCAATGATATCGCCGTTAAAAATATGATAATCCATTCGTACGAGGTTGCTAAATCAGGTTTAGCGACAAAAATTGGCGAAGCATTTAATTAGGATATGAGCAAAATTACAGCAGCAATTACAGGAGTTCAAGGTTATTTACCAGAATATGTTCTTACTAATGAAGAACTTTCAAAAATGGTAGATACCAACGATGAATGGATTGTTTCTCGAACGGGAATCAAAGAACGCAGAATCATGAAAGAAGGAGCAACTTCTGACATGGCAACACAAGCCGTTTTAGGTTTGCTAAAGAAAACAAATACAAAAGCCGAAGATGTTGACTTGATTATTGTGGGTACAGTGACAGCTGATTATCCTTTTCCAAGCACAGCAAATATTGTTTGCGATAAAGCTGGATTAACAAATGCATGGGGATTTGACTTGAACGCAGCTTGTTCAGGATTTATCTACTCTATTTCAACGGCATCACAGTTCATTGAAACAGGAAAGTATAAGAAAGTAATAGTTGTTGGAGCTGATATGATGTCATCGATTGTTGATTATCAAGACAGAACAACGTGTATAATTTTTGGTGATGGTGCAGGAGCAGTGATGTTAGAGCCAAACGAAGAAGGTCTTGGAATTCAAGATTTTATTTTGGCAAATGATGGAGCAGGAAGACATTTCTTGGTGCAACCTGCTGGTGGATCGTTAAATCCTCCAACAATTGAAACGGTTGAAAAAAGACAACACTACGTAAAGCAAGAAGGGAAGC
>DQTF01000214.1 GCA_015662935.1 Crocinitomicaceae bacterium
CAACAATGATTTTTGGGAGATTTTATACTTGGATGAAGTCTATCCAGAAAATCAAGTTTTTGTGTACAATCGTTGGGGAAATTTGGTGTATTCTTCTGACAAAGGAGATTACAACGGAAGACCTTGGAGAGGAGACTTTGAAGGGAAGAATGTTGCGGTTGGGAGTTACTTTTATGTGATAGAATTAGGTGTCTCGGCTACGCTCGACAACCTTGTTTCTTCGGATAAGAATTTTCTACAGGAAGAAGCGGATAAGTTGAAAGGGAGTGTGAGTGTTGTTTGGATGTAGATGCACTCGTAAACTCGATTTTTCGACTGAAGAGGTTTGTGTCTTGAAGAAAAATAAAAGTCCTTATCCATACGCATTGCAAATAACATCGGTACATTTCATCTTGAATTTTCGTTAAGAATTAAAAGCTGTTTGAGCCTTTTTTGGCGAGTTCTTTTAATTCAAGAAAAGAAAGATAGAAAGGTGATGTTCTTTGTGTAACGCTAGATTTTTTTGTTTACTTTTTTTATCAATAAGAATCTTGTAACAGCAAGATGAAGACTAAGCGTTAGTGCAGGGAAAAAGTGAAGCAAGATCTATTTCCAAACCCCTCTCTTCGAAAAAGCCTCAATTCTCGCATTGATTCTTTTCTTAGGATCAACATCCTTTAATTCTTTCAATTGCTTTTTGATTGTTCTCTTTACCGCCTTGTATGCTTCTTCGTGATTTCTATGCGCACCATTTGCAGGTTCTTTAATGATAGAATCAACGATGCCCAGTTTTTTCATATCGGGAGCAGTTAGCTTCAATGCTTCTGCTGCTTTCTCTTTAAATTCCCATGATCTCCAAAGGATAGAAGAGCAAGATTCTGGAGAAATAACAGAATACCATGTGTTTTCCATCATGTTGACTCTATCACCAACACCAATTCCTAGAGCTCCACCGGAAGCTCCTTCTCCGATAACAATGCAAATAACAGGAACTGTCAATCGCATCATTTCATAGATGTTACGAGCAATTGCTTCTCCTTGTCCACGTTCTTCTGCTTCTAAGCCTGGAAATGCTCCAGGAGTATCAATTAACGTAACGATTGGTTTTCCAAACTTCTCAGCCATTTTCATCAAGCGTAAAGCTTTTCGGTAACCTTCTGGATTAGGCATTCCAAAATTTCGGTATTGACGCATCTTCGTGTTCACTCCTTTTTGCTGACCGATAAACATGACCGTTTCTCCATCAAGCAAACCAAAGCCACCAACCATTGCTTTGTCATCTTTGACATTTCTATCGCCGTGCAATTCTTGGAAGTTTCCTTCTGTAATTGCTTCGATGTATGCAAGCGTATACGGCCTGTCAGGATGACGCGATAATTGCACTTTCTGCCAAGGTGTCAACGAAGAAAATACTTCCTTGGTTTTATCCTTCAGTTTTGTTTCTAACTCCTCAATTTTGTCAGACATATCAACATCGGTGTTCTCACCAATCTCTTGCATCTGCGCAATTTTATCCTCTAATTCCTTTAACGGTTCTTCAAAATCTAAATATATAGCCATTTTTCTGTCTAAATTTGATGGGCGAAAGTTACAAAAATTGTTTACTAGTTATAACTTTGTGTATGATATTGTTTCCACCAGCGAAAATTAATTTAGGATTAAATGTGTTGAAAAAAAGAGTAGATGGCTTTCATGATCTTGATACTTGCATGATTCCCATTCCTTTATGTGATGTTTTGGAAATTTTACCAGCAAAAGAATTTTCTTTTCAACAAACGGGATTAGTGATTGAGGGAGAATCAACAAATAATATCGTTATAAAAGCTTTCAAACTGGTTCAGCAGTACTATAATATCGGAAATGTTTACATCCACCTAAGAAAAAACATTCCTATGGGAGCAGGTCTAGGAGGAGGTTCTGCAGATGGCACTTATACTATTCTAGCACTCAATGAAATTTTTAACCTTCAACTTTCTAATGAGAGAATGAGAGAGTTGTCCGGAGAGTTAGGAAGTGATTGCCCATTTTTTGTAGAGAATAAAGCTCAAATTGCAAAGGGCAGAGGAGAACTATTGTCTCCTGTTAATTTAGATTTAAGTGGATACTATCTAAAGTTAATCAATCCTAATGTTCACATTTCTACTGCTGAAGCATATGCTGGAGTTGGTTTCTATGATGGAGCAAGATCTGTAGAGCAAATAATTAAGCAACCAATCAGTACTTGGAAAGGTCAGTTGCAGAATAGTTTTGAGGAATCAGCATTCAATAATCATTCTGTTTTAGAGAGAATAAAAAATGAACTTTATTCTGAAGGCGCGATTTATGCAGCAATGTCGGGGAGTGGTTCTACTATGTTTGGTGTGTTTAAAGAAGAACCTACCTTAACGACGAAGTTTTCAATTGAGTTCATTTATGAAATGTAATTTTCTGTTGATTTAATTTAGCATTCCAATAGTTAACCAGATTCTGAATATAGCTCTAGCAACCTTTATAATATAATTCTCGTTAGGGAAATAAAGTAAGACAAAATGAAGTACATA
>DQTF01000068.1 GCA_015662935.1 Crocinitomicaceae bacterium
ATTAAATTCGCAATTCAAAACGAAACACATGTCAATAGAGGTTAAAAACCTGTACAAATATTACGGAGAGCAGGCAGCGGTTAAGAATATCTCATTCTCGGTGAAAAACGGAGAAATTGTTGGTTTCTTAGGTCCTAATGGAGCAGGAAAATCAACGACGATGAAGATACTTACCGGTTACATTTCTGCATCGGAAGGCGAAGCACTGATTTGCGGGATGCCCGTTACCGTAGATACTTTGGAGACGAAGCAAGTCATTGGTTATCTTCCGGAGCACAACCCGTTGTATCTAGACATGTACGTAAAAGAATACCTCGCGTTTGTTGCGAAAATTTACAAAATGTCTGATGTCAAAGACCGTGTTTCTGATATGATTAAGAAAGTCGGATTGGAGGTTGAACAGAATAAAAAAATTGGTGCACTTTCAAAAGGTTATCGACAACGTGTGGGATTGGCGCAAGCAATTATTCACGACCCAAAAGTGTTGATTTTAGATGAACCAACTTCTGGATTAGACCCCAATCAACTCGTTGAAATACGAGAGCTAATCACAACGATTGGAAAAGAAAAAACGGTAATGCTTTCTACACACATCATGCAAGAAGTAGAGGCGATTTGCGACCGCGTAGTGATTATCAATAAAGGGGAAATTGTTGCTGATGATAAAGCAAGCGTTATTGGATTAGACACAAAACTGCAAACAGTTTATGTTGAGTTTGATGGAAACGTTTCTAAATCGCAACTGAATAAAATATCGGCTGTTAGTAAGATTGAAAAAGTAAACGACGGTTGGTTATTGGAATCGAAAGAAGATCTTGATTTGAGAAAAGTAATTGCACAATTTGCACAAGAAAACAACTTACTGACGTTGACATTAAAGAAAGAAGAAAAATCATTAGAAGAAGTATTTAAGAATTTGACCCAACACTAGATATTGAATTGTATTAGTTAAGAACAAGAAATGAGATTTTAAGACTCCAAGATATTAAGACTACACTAATTGCAGTCTTAATATCTTAAAGTCTTCTCTCTTAAAATCAGAATTAAATGCCAAAGAATTTTATAGAAGAATTACAGTGGAGAGGAATGATCCACGACATGATGCCTGGAACAGAAGAAGCACTTTTAAAGAACGTTTCTGCGGGATACATTGGTTTTGATCCAACTGCAGATTCTTTGCACATTGGTAGCTTGGTGCAAATCATGACCTTAGTTCATTTTCAACGTGCTGGTCACAAGCCCTATGCATTAGTTGGTGGAGCAACTGGAATGGTTGGCGATCCTTCTGGAAAATCGCAAGAAAGAAACTTGCTCGATGCCGATACTTTAAACATGAATGTGGAAGGTGTTCGCAAGCAACTAGAACAGTTTTTAGACTTTGACTGCGGGGAGAATTCTGCAGAAATGGTCAATAATTACGATTGGTTCAAGGATATGTCCTTTTTGGATTTTATTCGAGACATTGGAAAGCATATTCCTGTCAATTATATGATGGCGAAAGATTCTGTAAAGTCTCGATTAGAAACGGGTATGTCTTTTACAGAATTTTCGTACCAATTAGTTCAAGGTTATGATTTTTACCATTTAAACAAAGAGAAGAATTGCATCATACAGCTGGGCGGTTCTGACCAATGGGGGAATATTGTAACCGGAACAGAATTAATCAGAAGAAAAGGCGGTGGAGAGGCATATGCTGTAACCACACCACTCATTAAAAAGGCAGACGGAACAAAATTCGGTAAGACAGAAGGTGGAAATGTATGGCTAGATGCTGAACGAACTTCTCCGTATGAATTCTACCAATATTGGTTAAATGCTTCTGATGCAGATGCAGAAAATTACATCAAGATATTTACACTAAAAAGCAAAGGAGAAATCACACAGCTCATCTCGGAACACAATGAAGTTCCTCATTTGAGAAGTTTGCAAAAAGCATTGGCAGAAGATATCACGATTCGTGTTCACGGAAAAGATGCTCTAAAAACGGCGATTGCTGCAACTAAAATTCTCTTTGGAAAATCAACCTCTGAAGATTTAAAAGCACTTTCTGAAAAAGACTTTTTTACCATTTTTGAAGGCGTTCCACAAGCAACCGTTTCGAGAGAAGATGTCAAAAACGGATTGGGAATCATCGATGCACTTTCTGCAAAAACCGGATTTTTAAAATCAAACGGAGAAGCAAGACGCGAATTAAAAGGGAATGCTATTTCTGTAAATAAAGAGAAGGTTAATGACCAATTTATGGTAACGGAAGATGTGCTGATTAATGGGAAGTATGCGTTATTAGGAAAAGGGAAAAAGAACAATTATATTTTGGTTGTAGATTAGACGTGCTGTGTTGTTGAATGCGAAAAATCAAGCTTATTATTTGATATGCCCTTTGGGCTTTAGACACGCTATGCTCTTAGACTAGATTTAGCTTCTTGGAATCAAATTATTGTTCATGTTGACGAAAAAAAGGGGAACATAATAGTTTAGAAATTATTATGATGAAATCATTTGTTCAGGCTCTGTACTATCATTTTTATTTCATTACTCAGCCTTTTACAGCAATATTTCTTAACAGAAGTTGACCAGTAGATATAATCAGTACAACTTCTATTACAAACCACATAAATGGTCTGTCATTTAATGAAAATGAGAATGGATTTTCAATTATTAAAGGAACTCCTATTACTAAAAAAAATAAAGGAATAAGTATGCGAATAGTATTTGTGTTAAGTACAGTAACTGTTTCTTTTTTACTACTCGAAACCGATATTGAAATATTTCCTATGAAATCTCTTCTTCTGAGTAGTGTTATTGGATCTAACTTATAATAGAATAATTCATTATCAGGATAGGCGTGTTTGAACATACCGAATTGTTTCATCTTTTCATTGATCTGGTAGAGGATATATTGTTCTGAAGTAATTCCTGAACCACTCTGAATGATGTATGATCAACCTAGTATTTTTATTTCAAAAACACTAATCCCAATCCCGAAAGAAAACTAATACATCACATGCTTCTTGCTACTCTCTCTCCAACTAGCATCATATTTACTACTAGAGAAATAAATGATTAAATCTGCGTCGTATTTACTACTTACAAAGTAAATTTTCTTATCAGCATCGTATTTACTATCCGTAAAATACCATAATCCTTTATTGTCGTCCGCATCATATTTAGAAGAACACTTATAAACGATTAAATCTGCATCGTATTTACTACTCGCAACATAAACCTTTACATCAGCATCATATTTACTTTCTGTTGAATAAACTTTCTGTGAAAAGGATGCGCTAACAAGTATACTCACAATAGCTGTTAAAATAAATTTCTTCATTTTCTTTATTTAAAGCCCTAAAATACGTTTTTTTTCAAGTAAAAAATAAATCTCCTACCCTACAAAAAACGGAAAATTTCAGTTAACTATCAATTATCGTTTTTTTACTGTAGAAAGTCTTTGATAATTTATTATCTTCATCCTCGATTTTGAACACACCTAACATTCATACAAACTGCATCATTTGTAATTCTTCAGAAATTGAAGAAATGCATGCTTATCAGAAACATCAACTTGTTAAATGCAAAGAATGCTCTTTTGTGTTTATGAAAAGAATTCCTACGAGGACAGATCTCATTGATTTTTATCAAAATGACTACAGTAGAACAGAGTTTTTCTCCTCCATTACCATCACTCGATACAATGAGCTTTTAGATAATTTTGAGAAATATCGTAAAACCAATAAGATATTAGATGTTGGTGCTGGAAATGGTTTTTTCTTAGAAATTGCAAAAGCGAGAGGTTGGGATGTGTATGGAACGGAACTGACCGAGCAAGCAGTAGGCGTTTGTTCTTCTAAAGGCATTTCAATGAAACAAGGTTGCCTTGATGAAATTAATTTTGAAGAAGAATCATTCGATGTTATCACTAGCTTTGAGGTTATTGAACACATCAACAATCCAAAGACTATCGTTGCAGAAATGTATCGCATTCTCCGAAAAGGTGGAAAATGCTACATTACTACGCCAAATTTCAACTCCTTATTAAGGTACCGATTAAAAGAGAATTACGATGTGATTGAATACCCAAATCATTTAGGCTATTTCACAAAAAAAACGCTGAATAAACTCTTTTCCGAAGAAGGATTCTCGATTAAGCACATAAAATCAACTGGTATCAGCCTAACTCGAATAAGAACGAGCAAAGGAAGTAATCAAGAATATGTTTCTGAAACATCTGATGATGAGATGATACGCCATCGAATTGAAAGAAGCAAGACACTCCGATATGGAAAAAAATTCGCTAATTGGTGGTTAAATTTATTCGGTGTTGGTGATAGCTTGAAAGGAACTTTTCTTAAGTAAGTTTTTTAACAGAATTAACATTACATTCTCTCTTCTGTAATGAGGTAAATTCTCTATGAATTTTTGATAATCATCGCACTCCCCTGCCAATCTGGAATTTCAATTAGTGATTCTGGAATTGTGCTCATAAACTCATGAATTGCTTTTGGAATACCATCCCAGTTGTGATTATAGTCATGAATAATAATTACTCCTCCCTTTGATAATCTCGGATAGAAAAACTTTAACGCATCAATGGTTGGCGCGTATAAATCTGCATCGACATTTACAAAAGCAAAGGTTTCATTTTCTAACCCTTTTGAGGTTGCTGGAAAAAATCCAGACTTAAAGATTAACTGCTCATTTCCCTTTATGTATTTTTTAACTTCTTCCAAACTAGTATCCGCAAACATATCGGTTTCAAAACGCTCATCAGTTTGTGTTTCGTGTTCTAAGTCTTTGTCTGAAAAGCCTTCAAAAGTATCAAACAAGTAAATTTTCCTGCTTGGATCCATGAAGTGAATTGCTTTAGCCGTCTCTCCTTTATGAACTCCCAATTCTGCAAAGGCTCCTTTTATTTTGTTCTTTTTTAGTTGTTCTATTTGAAACCAGAAATTGTAAAACCGAACCTTATCTCTATACTTCTGTTCAATTTTAATCAACTCCTTGGACAAAGTTCTCTCTTTAATTGCTGTTTCCCAAGCGTAAGGTTTACTAATTTTATGCGACCAGAAAGATTGCAAGTACTGAAACACCAAAAATAACAACACTAGAATGACAACTAGATTTGCCGCCTCATAAAGGTCAATAAGTAGAATATAAAAGCTCATTAAATCTAACTTTAGATGAAATAAAAATAGAGCTTAAATATAATGAAAAGAATACTATTTTTTATGTTATTTTTACCCCATGTGTGGAATTTCTGGATATATCGACTTTAACAAAACTTCAACAAGAGAGAACCTCGTTAATATGACAGACATTCTTTCTCACCGAGGACCGGATGGAGCAGATTATGAAGTATTTCAGCAAGAAAAAGCAATTGTAGGACTAGGGCATCGTCGATTATCAATCATTGACTTATCAGAGAATGCTAAGCAGCCAATGCACTATAATAATCTAGTTCTCTGCTTCAATGGAGAAATCTATAATTACGAAGAGATTAAAGCTGACTTGAGTAAGTTAGGTCATTCTTTCTCTATGAACTCTGATTCAGAAATGATTCTGCATGCCTACGAAGAATGGGGAGAAAAATGCATCGATCGGTTTATTGGAATGTTTGCATTCACCATTTTTAACGAAGTAGAGAATACGGTGTTTTGTGTGCGTGACAGAACAGGAGTGAAACCTTTTTTCTATTACTTGAAAGATGGATTGTTCTTGTTTTCTTCAGAATTAAAATCCTTTCACGAGCATCCAAAATTCTCCAAAGAAATTGACATCGACGCGGTTGCTTCTTACATGCAATATGGAAATGTACCAACCCCTCATTGTATCTTTCAACATTGCAAAAAAATAAATGCAGGACATTACTTTACCATTGACTTAAACAATGCTCCAAAGAATATTAAAGACATCCAACAAGACCAATATTGGAATGTGTACGATTTCTACAATGCTCCAAAATTAGATTTGAATTACAACGAAGCTAAGGTTCAAACGGAAGAATTATTGCAATCTGCCTTCAATTATAGAATGGTAGCGGATGTTCCCGTTGGTGTATTCTTAAGTGGAGGTTATGATTCTGCTTGTGTAACGGCTCTTTTGCAGAAAAATAGAACAGAGAAATTAAAAACATTTACCATCGGTGTTCCTGATATAGGTCTCAACGAAGCACCTTATGCAAAAGACGTTGCCAATCATCTAGGAACGGATCATACAGAAATCAATTGCACCGAAAAGGAAGCCATTGACATGATTCCCGATTTGCCCTTCTTCTTTGACGAGCCTTTTGCAGATTCTAGTGCTATTCCGACAACTCTAGTCAGTAAAATGGCACGTGAAAAAGTAACGGTCGCATTAAGTGCAGATGGTGGTGATGAAATTTTCGCAGGGTACAATCGCTACGATTACATGATGCGCTACGGAAAGAGATTAAATGCTATTCCCAGTTTTGCAAGAAAATCAATGGTAGGGATTATGAAGAAGGTTTCTTCTGAAAAAATTCCGTTGCTCAAGAACAAATACAATTTTCATAATCGTTATGAGAAAATGAAAAATGTACTGTATAACCCTTCTAATGAGAATATTATGCTGAGTTTAAGTCAGCAATTTACCAATTATCAAATGAAAGAATTCATGGCGAGTGATTTCACAGAATTGCCTACAAGTTACCTGAGCAAAGAATTGAAAAGTTCCTACTCTCCCCTTTCATACATGCAAGCAATCGATTATCAAACCTACTTATTGGATGATATTCTGCAGAAAGTGGACCGCGCAACAATGACACATAGCCTAGAAGGAAGAGAGCCATTCTTAGATCATAGAATCATCGAGTTTGCAGCGAAATTACCCAATGACTTTAAATATCACGAAGGCGTAAAAAAGAGAATTATTAGGGATATTGTCCATCAATACGTCCCGAAAGAAATGATGGATAGACCCAAGATGGGCTTTGCTATTCCAATCGCGAATTGGCTCAACAATGAGTTAAAAGACTTGGTAGAAGAATACATTTCTGAATCAAAAATTAAAGACCAAGGTATTTTTAATTGGGAATACATTGAGAAAATTAAGACTGCGTTTTTTAATGGGAAGAAAGAATACGACACAAAGATTTGGTATGTGTTGATGTTTCAAATGTGGTACGAACGCTGGTGTAAGTAATATTATATAGATAAAAATGTACGGGTCGCGACCGACCGACCCGTACATTTTTATCTATATAATATTTAATACCTTTACACCCAAAGTAATTAAAATTGAGTAAAAAAACAGTCCTATACTTATCCTACGACGGAATGACCGACCCCCTTGGGCAATCCCAAGTTCTCCCCTACCTCAGAGGTTTATCAAAAGCTGGATATGACATCCATTTGGTTAGTTATGAGAAAGTCGATAAGTTTAAGCAGCACAAAAAGGTTATTCAGAAAATTTGTGATGAGGCAAATATCAAATGGCATCCACAAGACTATGTGTTAGGTGGTGGATTAAAAACAACCCTGAAGCAAGTTCGAAAAATGAAAAAGATTGCCTTCTATCTGCACGACTTACATCATTTCAACATTGTTCATTGCAGAAGTTATATCTCAGCGTTATCTGGATTAGAACTAAAACGAAAGAAAGGGGTTAAATTTATCTTCGACATGCGCGGTTTCTGGGCAGATGAAAGGGTAGACGGAAAAATATGGAACCTTAAAAAAATTCTGTCCCGAACGATTTATAACTATTTCAAACGCAAAGAAATTCAATTCTTTAAAGAAGCAGATTATACCATTTCACTGACAGAAAAAGGGAAAAATGAAATTGAATCTTGGGAAGAATTCAAAACTGAAAAACCGAGAATTAAAGTAATTCCTTGTTGCGTAGATTTAGAATTATTTAATCCAAAAAATGTTTCAGAAGAAGAAAAAGCCAATTCTAAAAAAGAACTAGGAATAACCGAAGATCAATTTGTTTTAGGATATATTGGCTCTATCGGTACTTGGTATATGCTTTCTGAAATGTTGGATTATTTTAAAATTTTGAAGAAAGATAAACCGAAATCAGTATTCTTATTTATTTCCGGAGAAAATTCACAAAAGATAAAAGAACAAGCTATAAAAAAAGGAATTGATTCAAAAGACATTGTTGTGAAGTCTGTCTTGCATTCTCAAGTGCCTTTGCATATTTCACTGTTTGACACATCTATCTTTTTTATTCGTTCTACCTATTCCAAAAAAGCTTCTTCTCCAACAAAGCAAGGAGAAATTATGGCGATGGGAATCCCTCTGGTTTGTAATGCTGGTGTAGGAGATACCGATGCTATCGTGAAAAAACATCACGCAGGAAAGGTCATTGAAGAATTCTCCGATGAAATTTACCAATTAGCAGTAAATGACTCCAATTCGTTCAATCGAGAAGACACAATTAATGGAGCAAAGGACTATTTCTCTTTGGAAGAAGGGGTAAAACGTTATCTTAGCGTTTACAAAGCAATACATGAGTAAACGAATTCTTTTTCTCGCACCCTATCCTTACGAAGAAGCACCTTCTCAACGCTTCCGATTTGAGCAATACTTCAACTTCTTAAAAGAACAAGGTTATGAGATAGAGATTCATTCTTTTCTCAATGAGAAAACATGGAAATCACTTTACAATCATGGTTCTTTCTTTGCAAAAGCAATGGGAATCATTGGTAGTTTTTGGAGAAGAAAATTGTTGATGTTTAAGGTTCGGAAATTCGATTACATTTTCATTCACAGAGAAGCATCAATGATTGGTCCTCCTATATTTGAATGGTTTATTGCGAAAGTTCTCAGAAGAAAATACATTTACGATTACGATGATGCAATTTGGTTACCAAATTACAGCCAGCAGAATGCTCGGTTCCATAAACTAAAAGCCTACGGAAAAGTCAAAAAGATTATCAAATGGGCAGATATAGTTGTTACAGGTAATTCATTCTTGCAAGAATTTGGCAATCAATACAACAAGAATGTTGTAATTATCCCAACAACCATCGACTTAAAAAATAGTCACAACCAACCTACCAATCATTCTCATTCTCCCGTTAATATTGGCTGGACAGGTTCGCATACAACGATGTCCTATTTGGATTCATTAATTCCAATTCTCCAAGAACTAGAGAAAGAACACCACCTCACTTTTACAATTATTTCCAATGAAAAGCCAGACTATGATTTACAATCATTGCAATTTATCAAATGGAAGAAAGAAACGGAAATTGAAGACCTATCTAGCATCAATATTGGAGTTATGCCATTGACCGATAGCGAATGGGCAAAAGGCAAATGTGGATTTAAAGCATTGCAATACATGGCTTTGGGAATCCCTGCTCTTGTTTCTCCAGTTGGAGTCAATACAGAAGTCATAGAAGACGGCAAGAATGGTTACCTTTGTGCAACTTCCGAAGAATGGAAGGAGAAATTAAGTCTTCTTTTGAACAACCAGCAATTACGCGAACAAATTGGTAAAGAAGGTTATAAAACTGTTCGTACAAAATATTCAGTTGAAGCCAACCGCGACAACTACCAAAAATTATTTCAATGATTAAATTAGTATTTGCAACAGCTAACCAAAATAAAGTAAAAGAAATTGATACGCTTTTACCCGAGTCCATTTTATTGACTTCTCTAAAAGAGTTAGGACAGAAAAAAGACATTCCTGAAACGTCAAAAACGATTGACGGAAATGCCATTCAAAAAGCCAACTTCATCTCAGAAAAATACAATGTGAATTGCTTTGCTGATGATACAGGACTAGAAATCAATGCCCTAAAAGGTGAACCTGGAGTAAATTCTGCTAGATATGCAGGTATAGAAAAAGATGCAGATTTGAACATTAAGTTAGTTCTAAAAAACATGGATGAAGTAACCAAAAGAGGTGCTCAATTCAAAACAGTGATAGCATTGAACCTTGACGGTGAGCAGCATTTATTTTTCGGAGTTGTAAAAGGAACCATTCGCAAGCAAAGAATCGGGCAGAATGGTTTTGGTTATGATCCTATCTTCGAGCCAGAAAACTGTGGGAGAACCTTTGCAGAAATGACTTTGGAAGAAAAGAATAAGTATTCGCACAGGGCAAGAGCGTTTAATAAGATGATCCGTTTTTTGAATTCTCGTTCGTAAACGAACTCGAATTAGACTCGGTCGCTTCGACGATGCTAGTGTCTAAAACTCGAATGCTCTAACATTCCTTTTTTCTCCAAAAAAAACTTACCTTTACAATTCAAATAATTATCAACTCGTTTTACTCTTTATTTCGACGAAGGAAAGCGACTAAAAAAGCACAAATGTCAAAAATAATTTACACTAAAACAGACGAAGCACCAGCTTTGGCAACACAATCATTATTACCAATTCTCAAGACATTCACGTCAGTAGCTGGAATAGAAATTGAAACAAGTGATATTTCTTTAGCGGGAAGAATCATTGCAAAGTTTGGAGACTTCTTAAACGAAAATCAACGAATTCCAGACGCGTTAGAAGAATTAGGTAAATTAGTTTTAGACCCGAATGCTAATATCATTAAGCTTCCTAACATTAGTGCTTCAACACCTCAGTTAAAAGCTGCCATAAAAGAATTACAAGATCAAGGTTATGCGATTCCTGATTTCCCAGATTCTCCAAAAACTGAAAAAGAAAAAGATATCCGTTCTCGTTTTGATAAGATAAAAGGTTCAGCAGTGAATCCAGTTCTTCGTGAAGGGAATGCGGATAGAAGAGCACCAAAACCAGTAAAAGAATACGCGAAAAAGAACCCTCACTCAATGGGTGAATGGGCTTCTGATTCAAAAACGCATGTTGCACACATGGCAGATGGTGACTTTGTTTCCAATGAGAAATCAGTAACCGTCACTAACCCAACAGATGTGAAAATTATCTTCACAGATAACAATGGAAATGAAACAGTTTTAAAAGAATCAACACCATTGTTAGCTGGAGAAATAATCGATGCTACAAACTTGAACAAAGCAAAATTAGTTGCATTCTTAGAAGAACAAATGGCGGATGCAAAGGCAAAAGATGTCTTATTTTCTATCCACATGAAAGCAACAATGATGAAAGTTTCTGATCCAATCATTTTTGGACATGCTGTCAAAGTTTTCTTCAAAGAATTGTTTGAAAAGCACGGTGAAACGTTTGATAAAATTGGAGTGAATGTCAACAATGGGTTTGGTAATTTATTGAGCAATATCCAAGAGCTTCCAGAGGCACAACGAAAAGAAATTGAGGCAGACATTGCAAAATGTTATGCCGACGGTCCAGATTTAGCAATGGTGAATTCCGACAAAGGAATTACCAACCTTAATGTTCCAAGTGATGTAATTATTGATGCTTCGATGCCTGCAATGATTCGTACTTCTGGACAGATGTGGAATAAAGCAGGTCAACAACAAGACACAAAAGCTGTAATTCCTGATAATACTTACGCAAGTCTATTTCAAGCAGTAATCGATTTCTGTAAAGAAAATGGCGCATTTGATCCAACAACTATGGGAACTGTTCCAAATGTTGGTTTAATGGCACAGAAGGCAGAAGAATACGGTTCACACGATAAAACATTTGAAATTTCAACAAATGGTTCTGTAAAAGTGGTTGATTCAAACAACACAACTTTGATAGAGCATACTGTTGAAGAAGGTGATATTTGGAGAATGTGCCAAGCGAAAGATGAACCAATTAAAGATTGGGTTAAATTAGCTGTTACTAGAGCAAAAGCAACAGGTTGGCCAGCAATCTTCTGGTTAAATGAAACTCGTGCTCACGATACTGAAATGATTAAGAAAGTAAATTTATACTTGAAGGATCATGACACAACAGGTTTAGATATTCGTATCATGTCACAAATTGATGCGTGTAAATTCACATTAGCAAGAGTTGCAAAAGGAGAGAATACGATTTCTGTAACTGGAAATGTTCTTCGTGATTACTTAACAGACCTCTTTCCTATTCTAGAATTAGGAACGAGTGCAAAAATGTTATCAATCGTTCCTTTAATGAACGGTGGTGGCTTATTTGAAACAGGTGCTGGTGGTTCTGCTCCAAAACATGTTCAACAGTTTGAAAAAGAGAATCACTTACGCTGGGATTCTTTAGGAGAATTTTTAGCAATTGCTGTTTCACTAGAACATTTGAGTGAGAAAGAAGATAACTCAAAGGCGAAGGTTTTAGCAGATACACTGGATGAAGCAACAACTCGAGTACTGAACGAACGTAAATCTCCTTCAAGAAAAGTGAATGAGATTGACAACAGAGGTTCTCATTTCTATCTAGCAATGTTCTGGGCTGAGGAATTAGCGAAGCAAAATGAAGATGCTGAAATGAAAGCTAAGTTCCAAGCATTTGCTGACGAATTAAAAGCGAATGAGGTAGCAATCAATGAAGAGTTAATCGAAGTACAGGGAACACCTCTTGACATGGAAGGATATTACTTCCCAACGGATGAACTAGTTGCAAAAGCGATGAGACCAAGTAAAACTTTGAATGCTATTATTGAAAAGATGTAATGTTGCCAAATTTTAATTATAAATAAAAGTATTTTCTGATTCCCCCACATATTACCAGTGCGTAAATAGATTATGTTGTTGATATCTACTTTTAAATAAAAAAGAGATATGAATATACTAAG
>DQTF01000179.1 GCA_015662935.1 Crocinitomicaceae bacterium
GCTGTATTTGAAGTATTCTACATCAATTAGATTAAAAGCAATTAGAAGAATGTTGGTTGTCTGAAAAAGTATTTTGAAAAACAAGCGGTATGCTTTTGTTTCTCGTAAGGGGATTGGCAATAAGAATAACGTATAAAACGGAAAAAAAAATAAGCCAACAGTTATCATGTCAAACCACAGTCCAATAGAGAAATCTTGAATAGATACGTTGTTGAATGAATTTGTGTTAAATACTAAAAAAATAATTCTAGTCAAGAATAACATTAATACAGCAATACCTAGTCTTTTTAAAAGAACGATAACATGATTTGGAATGAGTTGCATTAATTTATTCATAAAAATCAAAAGTAGAAAATTATAATCAGAATTAATTTATCTTTGTTAGAAACAATCTAAAAGATGAAACAAACAATTTATCTACTGGTATTTATTTTCTCATTAAGTGCATCAGCGCAAAAAGTGAAGTCGTATCAAATTTATAATTCAAAAGGAAAGAAAGTAAGTTTTAAAAAGATGTCAAAAGATGCACAGAATACAGAATTTGTATTCTTTGGAGAGTACCACGATAATCCAATTTCACATTGGTTGCAACTAGAGATTCTTTCAGTGATGCACCAAAAATATGGTTCAGATTTACAATTAGGATTTGAAATGTTTGAGCAAGATCAGCAAGAAGTTTTGAATAAATACATTGCAAAAAAAATCAATAGCAAAGAATTTGAAAATGAAATGAGATTGTGGCCAAATCACAAAACAGATTACAAGCCATTGCTAGATTTTGCAATTGAGAATGAATTGAATTGCATAGCAAGCAATATCCCAAGAAGATATGCATCGCTTCTTTTTAAGAAAGGAAGAGATACTTTATATACCTTGTCAGATGAAGAGAAAAGTTGGATTTGTCCACTTGATTTTAAAATTGATACAACGCTTTCGCAATATGCATCCATTTCTAAAATGGCAGTACATATGGAAGGAATGTCTGGTGCAGATCTAATGGAGGCTCAAGCGATCAAGGATGCTACGATGGCTTATTTTACGTTGAAAAACAGGAAAGAGAACAGTGTGGTTTTACATATTAACGGAGCTTTCCATTCTGACTATTTTCAAGGAATTATGTGGTACATTCAACAAGAGAAACCGGATGCTGAAATTGTGACTATTTCTACTGTAAGTCAAGCTAACGTATCTAAATTAGAAAAGGAACATAAAGGTCGAGCAGATTATATAATTTGTGTAGATGAAGACATGACAAGCACGCATTAAAAATCATTTTATGAAATTATTTTTTACGATTTACATTTTGACGTTGACTTCTTTGCAAGTTATAGGGCAAGATAGTGAATCATCTACAAGTACATCCGTGTTTGTTAATACGAATTGGTCTAAAACTTCGAGAAAGTTAATTGTGAATGAAGGTTTATTTGGAGATTCTTTAGGGGCAAGAGCCAATGAAACTAATCTGAACCTTTGGTCTTTTGGAATAGGGTTTAGAAGTGAAATCACAAAGAATATTATGTGGGAAGGTGGAGTTTCTTTTCAGCAGAATGGTGAGCAATATTCTTTTGAAGAGGTGGATAGTTCTTATCAATATGAATCTAAATATAATTACATCTCACTTCCTGTCAAAGTGTATTATAAATACGGCAAAGCAATTAGAGTGATTGGAGGTTTAGGAATCGTTCCGCAAATGTTTGTGAAATTTCAACAAAAAAGAAGTTGGACAGATTCTAATAGTATTGAAGGGAGTGAAGAAATTAAAACAACAGTAGGTTACAATTCATTTGTTATCAGTTCGGTTTTTAACCTAGGAGTTGAATTAGATTTCTCGGATAAGGTGACTTTGTTTTTTATTCCGGAGTATAAAGTTCAATTGACATCGAGTTATTTAAAGACCAACTCTTACAAACATTATGGAAGATCGATTGGGATTAATATGGGACTGTCTTTTAAATTGTAAGCATGAAAATTAAAGAAATAACAGATTATTTAGAATCATTAGCACCTCTTTCCAGTCAAGAGAGTTATGATAATTGCGGATTAATTGTAGGGAATTCCAATACCGATTTTAAAAAAGCACTTATTAGCTTAGATTGCATTGAAGCAACAGTCGATGAAGCTATAGAGCATAATTGCAACCTGATTATTGCTCATCATCCGATTGTTTTTTCTGGGATTAAAAAATTGAACGGTTCTAGTTATATCGAGAGAACAGTTATCAAAGCAATTAAGAATGACATAGCCATTTACGCTATCCATACCAATCTTGATAATTATCAATACGGAGTTAATGATGAAATTGCAGTAAGATTAGGATTGAAGAATGTAAGAATTCTTTCTCCTAAGAAGAATGTGCTAACGAAATTGGTCTGTTTTGTTCCTCATAGCAGCAAGGATATTGTATTAGATTCAATGTTTAGTGCTGGGGCAGGAAAAATAGGTAACTACGAGCAATGCAGTTTCCAAACGGAAGGTAAAGGCAGTTTTTTGCCTAATGAGAAAGCAAATCCAGTAGAAGGTGAAATAGGAGAACTATCTATTGTTAAAGAGTTTAGAATAGAAGTATTGGTCTCTGATCACGTTCTCCCAAAAGTAGTTGAAGCGATGAAGCAATCACACCCTTACGAAGAGGTTGCGTATGAAATGTATGCGATTCAAAATGAAAATCAGTACGAAGGTTCAGGAATGATAGGAGAACTTGAAACGGTAATGGACACGATGGAGTTTTTAGCTTTTGTGAAAGAAAAATTTAAGTGCGGTAGCATTAGATATACTAAAATCATTAATCATTCTGTTAAAAAAGTCGCTTTTTGTGGAGGAGCAGGAAGTTTTTTATTAAATAATGCAAAAAAACAGCAAGCGGACATATACATCAGTGGTGACTTCAAATATCATGAGTTTTTTGATGCTGAAAATGACATTATTATCGCCGATATCGGACATTTTGAGAGTGAACAATTTACATCTAATAGAATTGAGCGTATTTTGACGGAAAAATTTGCTAAATTTGCAGTTCGTTTAACGGAGGTGAATACAAACCCAATAAATTATTTTTAGGATGGCAAAAACTGCAACTAAAAAAGAACAAACTGTAGCTGAAAAGCTAGATAGTTTATATGCTTTACAATTAATTGATTCTGAAATAGATAGAATTAAGACTGTTCGTGGTGAATTGCCATTGGAGGTACAGGATTTAGAAGATGAAGTGGCTGGTCTTGATAATCGCATTGAAAAAATGCAAGAAGAAATCAAAGAGTTAGAAACTGAAATTTCTGATCGTAAGAATTCTTCTAAAGATGCTGCTGCAGCAATTGTAAAATACAAAAAGCAACAAACTAACGTTCGTAACAATAGAGAATACGATTCTATTTCTAAGGAAATTGAATATCAAGAATTAGAAATTCAATTGAATGATAAAAGAACCAAAGAGTTCAAGTTCAAAATTGAAAGTAAACAAGAAATTCTTGACACGTCAGTAGAGAAAAGAAAATTAAGAGCGGAAGATTTAGCAACCAAGAAGTCTGAATTAGATGAAATTATTGCTGAAACACAGGTTCAAGAAGAGAAGTTAGAAAAAAAGTCTAAATCTGCTTTGAAAAAATTAGAGTCACGTTTAGGAAGTGCTTATACACGACTAAGATCAAGCGCTAAGAATGGCCTTGCTGTTGTTCAGGTTGATAGACATGCTTGTGGAGGCTGTTTTAATAAAATTCCAATTCAACGCCAGATTGATATTCAAGCAAAGAAAAAAGTGATCGTTTGTGAGCACTGTGGAAGAGTATTAGTTCCAGGTGAAGCAGAAGATTAATTGAATATACATTAACTTTTAAAGCCGTTTCGATTCAATCGGAACGGTTTTTTTTATTTTTACAAACATGAAATTTTCTGACTACAACATTTCTCAAGAAATAAAGGATCAATTGGAAATCTTAGGCTTAAATAAACCAACAGATATTCAATACAAAGCAATCAAACATATTCTTGACGGGGAAGATGTTATGGCAATTGCGCAAACTGGTACAGGGAAAACAGCTGCCTTTGCTATTCCAACAATCAATATTTTACAGAAGAAGAGTAAAAGTAAATACGGAAAAGGAAGTATTCGGTGTCTTGTGATGGTTCCAACAAGAGAGTTGGCAAAACAAATAGCAACAGTTTACCGAGAGATTGGTAAAAAAACGAATGTTAAGGTTTTTGGATTGTTTGGGGGGGTAGAACAAGAGCAACAAATCGCAACCTTGAATAACGGCATTGATGTACTTGTGACAACTCCAGGAAGAATGTTCGATTTAATTTCTCAAGGAGCAATCGACTTGTCTGGACTAAAGTTTTTAATTCTTGACGAAGCGGACCTGATGTTGGATCTTGGTTTTACAAAAGACATCAAGGATGTCATGCGTTTTATTCCACAGAAAAGACAAACTTTATTTTTTTCCGCTACGATTTCTAAAAAAATTAAAAAATTAGCTTATGATGTTGTCCGAAATGCAATTAGAATTCAAATCTCACCCAAAAATCCAGTTGCAAAAACGATAACTCATATCATTGTCGATGTTGAGATGGATGATAAACGTTTCTTTTTAGAAAATATCATAAAAGAGAATGAAGATCAGAAAATGATTGTGTTTGCGAGAACAAAAGTGAGAGTAGAAAGAGTTGTAGCAGCAATGGAAAGAGTTTCTATTCATTCTGAAGCCTTACATGGTGGAATAGAACAAAAAGACAGATTTGCTATTCTTGAGCGTTTTGCAAAAGGAGAGAATAAGGTATTAATCACAACAGATGTTGCTTGTCGAGGGATTGATATTCCCAACGTAGAGGTAGTAGTTAATTATGACATACCTGATAATCCGGAAAATTACGTACACAGATGTGGTCGTACAGGAAGAGGAAAAAATAGAGGTCAAGCTATATCATTCTGCAGTGAAGCAGAAAAGGAGTTAGTAACTGCTATTGAGGAATATACTGGAGATGAAATAGACCGATTCGATATTGCAAAAGGGGATTATTTGGAGATTTTAAGTGGCTCAGACGACGGCACGAATAATTGGAAGAAGTTGATTGATGAGGACAATAAATTCAATGATTTGGATTTGAATTGGTGATTCTCTTTATAGGATGGGAACTATATTATATTCACTTCTCGTTCCAGCGTTATTTCAAATTTAACTTTCACATCTTCAATGATTTGTGTAGATAAATTAAGAATGTCTTCACCTGTACAATCAGAATAGTTGACCAATACCAAAGCTTGATTTTTATGGACTCCATAATTATCAAAGGTTTTCCCTTTCCAACCTGCTTGTTCGATAAGCCAACCTGCCGCAAGTTTGACTTGGTTGTTTGGAGCTGGGTAATTAGGAACGTTTTTTTTGCTTAATTGAATCTTCTCGAGAATGGATCTATCCACAACAGGATTCTTGAAAAAACTACCTGCATTTCCGATTTCTTTTGGGTCAGGTAATTTGCTTGAGCGTATTGCAATAACCGCATCACTAATGTCTTTGATGCTTGGAGAGTCAATGTGATTGCTTTCTAATTCTGATTGAATGGCGCCGTAACTTGCTTTTATTTGATGCTTATTCTTTGTTAAGCGATACGTTACTGAAACAATGATGTATTCTCCTTTCAGTTCTCTTTTAAAAACACTTTCTCTATACCCAAAACGGCATTCTTTGTGTGAGAATATTTTAACCTTTCCAGTTTCAATGTGATAAGCTTCTAATTCAATAAATACATCTTTGATTTCAACACCGTAAGCACCAATATTCTGCATCGGGCTCGCGCCAACACTTCCTGGAATCAATGATAAGTTTTCAACTCCACCAAAATTGTTTTCAATGGATCTTAAAACGAATTCATGCCAAACTTCACCCGATCCAACCTTGATACAAACATCATTTTCAGATTCATTAACAACTTCAAAACCTTTAATTTCATTTCGAATGACTAAACCTTCAAAATCTTGGGTCAATAATAAATTACTTCCACCACCAAGAATTAATAATTCGTCTTCATTGCTTTGCTGTAGTATTTCGTTTAGTTCTTCTGTCGTAGAGAAAACTGCAAAACGCTTAGCCTTTGCCTCAATTCCAAATGTGTTGTACTTTTTTAAACTGACGTTTTCTTGAATCATAGTCCAAAAATAGCAGTATTTTTTGAATAGCTGAATTGTCGAATTGTCAAAAAAGTGGAACGGTCGAGCAATTGAATAATTCATTTCTTTCTTCACCAATAGCGAATAATCCAATTCTGCTCCGTAAATTTGCTTCATGCACGTAGAAAACCTTTCATTAGAATTTGTAAACAATTTTAATAAGAACACCTTAATGGAACATCTTGGAATTGAGGTTGTCCATTTTGATAAAGAATCCATAACTGCGAGAATGCCCGTAGATAAAAGGACACAACAACCAATGGGGCTTTTGCACGGGGGAGCAAGTGTTGTGTTGATCGAAAGTTTAGGTTCTATAGGTTCAACACTTTTTATTGATGTAGAGAAAGAATATCCTGTCGGTTTAGAAGTGAACGCAAACCATGTTGGTTCAGCTCGTTCTGGTTTCGTTGTTGGTGTTGCAAAGATTGTTCACAAAGGAAAAAAAACGCATGTGTGGTCGGTTGATATTAGAGAAGAAGATTCAAACAGATTGATTTGCACAGGACGATTAACGGTAATGATTGTGCAAAAGAAATAATGGGAGACGTCCTTCTATATAGAATTCCTCAAAAGGAAATGGTAGAATTAAACGGCACTTTTAGAAAGGTAACTTCATTCAAAAGGCAAGAAGGGTTTATACTAACAGACTTCACCAAGAATGAAAAATTTCTTTTTGAAGAATCTTCTAGTGTTGCGGAATATAATTTCTCTCAGACAAAGCCACTATTAGCGTCCAAAGAAGAGTATTTAACTTCTGCAAATAATTTTTTACAAGAAATTAAAGATCAAGGTTTGGGTAAGGCAGTTTTCTCCCGAACTAAAAAAATCACTTACGATTCAAATCCAAAACAATTGTTTGAAAAACTTTGCGAACGTTATCCTGATGCATTCGTGTATTTAATTTCCAGTAAACACTTTGGAGTTTGGTTAGGCGCAACTCCTGAGAAATTACTGCTCGTAAAAGAAGGAAACGCTGAAACTATTTCTCTCGCTGGGACTAAAAAAATGAACGAAAAAAGTGAGTGGGGAGAAAAAGAATTATTGGAGCAAGAATATGTAACGAAGTTTATTGCCAATAAATTAGATGTAGCAAAAGTCGATGAGATTATTCAACATCAAAAAGAAGAGTTAATTGCTGGTCCTGTTAAACATTTGGCAACTAAGTTTTCTTTTAAATTAAATGATGCAACGGAAGAATTTCTCGCTGACTTATTGCATCCTACACCTGCTGTGAGTGGATTTCCTCAAGAAGAAGCAATGCGCTTGATTGCAAAACATGAAAGTCATCAACGCTCTTTGTACGCTGGAATGATAGGTGTTTTAGGAGAGAATGAAACGCAATTGTTTGTAAATCTTCGTTGCGCTCAATTAATTGATAATCAAGCGTATTTATATCTTGGTGGAGGTTTTACCAAAGATTCCGTTGTTGAAAAAGAATGGCAAGAAACAGAAAACAAAGCCGAAACATTGTTAAAAGTCTTTCAAAACAGTTAGTTTTGAACTTAATGATTACAACTGATAAATCTGGGATTTCTTTATTCATTCATCAATGTTATTTGAACGGAATGAGAAATGTAGTTTGTTCTCCTGGTTCTAGAAATGCCGCTTTGGTCATTGCCATCGATGAACACCCAAAAATGGAAGCAATCGTGATTCACGATGAACGTTCTGCAGCATTTTTTGCTATGGGGATGTCGCAACAATTGAAAGAACCTGTCGGTGTTGTTTGTACTTCTGGGTCTGCAATGTTAAATTACTATCCCGCAGTTGCTGAAGCGTATTATCAATGTATTCCATTGGTGGTTATTTCTGCGGACAGACCTGAAGAATGGATCAATCAAGGAGATGGACAAACAATTGTTCAAAATAATGTGTACGAGAATCATATTCGTTTTGAGTGTCTGATTTCTGAGTTTACAGAAAGTGATTCCGATAAACTTAAACAAATAGTGAAAATTGATTCTGGCTTTCAAATGGCAAACGGAAGTTGGAAAGCCCCCATTCATTTTAATGTTCCAATATCTGAACCAATGTATGCTACTGTCAAAATAGATTCTTTTGATTTTAGTAAGAATAATCAGCCAGCCAAATTAGATTTTTCACTTTTTTCAGAAGAGAAAGAGATGATTACGGACGTGTGGAATTCAACTAAAAAAAAGTTGATTCTTTGTGGGCAAATGGATAAAAATGGATTGCTTTTGCAACAATTAAATGAATTAGCAGTCGATTCATCCGTTGCTTTTTTGGTGGAGAACACATCTAATTTAAAAAGCAATAAGTTCGTTCATTGCATTGACAGAACATTGGCTGGAATTTCCGAAGATGAAATTGCAGACTTTCAACCAGATGTTTTAATCTCCGTTGGAGGTGCAATCATTTCAAAGAAAATTAAAATGTTCTTGAGAAATTCTGATTTAAAAGAGCATTGGAGAATAGGTGCTGAGTTTCCCGAAATGAATACTTTTCAATCACTCTCTCATTCTTTTGAGTGTAAACCAACCGATTTCTTCTCCGAAATATTAAAATTAGACACTAAAAAACACCTTTCTTCTTTTGGGAACAAATGGAAGCAAAGAGATTTTGAAATTCAAGATAGATTAACAGACTTTCTTCCTTCTCTTGATTATTCTGATTTGAAGGTTGCAGAAACCATTTTAGATTATATTCCTGAGAATTCAGTTGTGCACATGGGTAACAGCTCTATTGTAAGATATTGCCAATTGTTTGATCCTATTGCATCGTTTAATTATTTCTCTAATCGAGGAACTAGTGGAATTGATGGTTCCACATCTACAGCTGCTGGATTTGCTTTGCGATCACAAAAATGTAACGTGCTTTTGACAGGGGATATTTCATTCTTTTATGACAGTAATGCTCTTTGGAATGATAATTTAACAGGAAACCTTAGAATCGTTCTCATTAATAATGCAGGTGGAGGTATCTTTAGAATTATTGAAGGACCTTCCTCAACCAATCAGTTAGAGAAGTTTTTTGAAGCCAAGCATAACTACAAAGCGGAGAAGTTATGTGAAGCTTTTTCGATTGATTATTCTTCTGCCAATTCTTTAGAAGAGATAGAGAGTAGAATGATGGAGTTTTATCAGGAATCAACGAATGAAAGACCGAAGTTGTTAGAGATTTTCACTCCGTCACATGTTAATGATAAAACATTGAAACAATTTTTTAACTTTATCGGCAAAGCAAAATAGTTTTTACAACTTAATTCATTAAAATGGGAGATTTATTTACACTAGCCAACTTGGGAACATTACTGATGTTGATTCTTTTACAGGCAGTATTAGGTTTTGACAATCTGCTTTACATTTCTCTAGAGTCTAAAAGAGTTGAAAAAAGTAAGCAGTCTTATGTGAGAACATTGGGAATTGGCATTGCAATTTTCTTAAGAATTGGTCTTTTGTTTGCGCTTTATTATTTGTTGCAGTATTTTCAAGAAATATTTTTCAGCATAGATAACAGTTTCTTCTCTATGGAACTAAACGTTCATAGCTTAATCATTGTTTTTGGTGGTTTGTTTATTATGTACACTGCAATCAAAGAAATTTGGCACATGATTAGTTTCGAAGAAGGAGAGCAAACTGCTGAGAAAAAATCATCATTAGGAAAGGTTCTTTTTGCTATTGTCTTTATGAATGTCATCTTTTCTTTTGATTCTATTCTAAGTGCTATGGCATTAAGTGATAATTTAATTATCATGAGTATTGCAATTGTAATTAGCGGAATACTGATGATTGTTTTAGCAGATACAGTAGCTAATTTTCTTCAGAAAAATAAAATGTATGAAGTCTTAGGGTTATTTGTTCTTTTTGTGGTTGGAATTATGCTTTTACTAGAAGGTTCTCACATGGCAGGTGTTAAAATATTCGGAGAAGAAATTCATGAAATGAGTAAGACTACCTTTTATTTTATTATTTTTATTCTTGTTGTGATTGACATTGTGCAATCAAAGTATCAAAAAAAGATAAATGCAACTAAAAAGATAGAGGAGTAATGACAGAACAGGAAGCAAAACTTGTATTGGTTTCCAATGAAGA